>JAVHSB010000168.1:0-13166 GCA_036171955.1 Sideroxydans sp. | reverse complement strand
CCCTGCATGCCGCATTGCAGCAGGCGCTGCATCAGTCCGATGTCGATTGCCTCTCCGGCGCCGCCGTCAGCCACCTGTCCAGCGATAGCGATCAAGCCACCCTCGTTTACGAGCACCACGGCGTTCAATGCAAACTTTCGACCAAGCTCGCCGTCGTTGCCGATGGCGGCAAACTGCTGGAAGCAAAGCGCCCGCCCCAAGTGACCGATTACGGCCAGAGCGGTCTCATCGCGCATGTCACCTGCACCCGGCCGCGCATCGGCGCAGCCTTCGAGCATTTCACCGCGCAAGGCCCGATGGCGTTGTTGCCGTATCTGGACGGATATGAGCTGGTGCTGACCGCCCCGCATGCCGCCGCGCATGCCATGCTGGACTGGGACGATGCCGTTTTCCTGAATTATCTGCAGCACCATTTCGGCGACCGCGTCGGCGAATTCACCGGTATCGGCAAGCGCAGCTGTTTCCCCCTGCGTCTCAAGCGCGCGCCCGACCTCACCTTCCCGCATACCGTATTGATCGGCAATGCCGCACAAACTCTGCATCCGGTTGCGGGACAGGGTTTCAACATGGGCATTCGCGATGCCTGGGAACTGGCGCAAGCCATCCTCGACTATGCGCCGGATAGCATCGGTTCAGCCGCGATGTGCGCCGCCTATCGCCAATCGCGCCGCATCGACCGCAACGCGGGCATCCGCTTCACCGACGGATTGGTTCGTCTGTTCTCCAATGACCTGCCGCTGATGAGCCCTCTGCGTTCCGCCGCCCTGAACCTGCTCGACCATCTCCCGCCCGCCAAGAAATTCGTGGCCCGGCGCATGATGTTCGGGGCGAATGGTTGATTGCAGCGCAAACGCTCAACTGTTTTGTGCGTCGCTGTGATCCCCTTTCCCACTACATCCAATAGTTGACAAAATCACTCGGGAGTTGGATGATGTGCAGACCGGCGGACAAACCCGTTCGCCCCGTCAGCAGGAGGAACAATCATGCTCGACATCAATCAGTCCCTTGGCAGTCCCCAACATTACGCTCTCGACCCGGAAGGCCACATGGTCGGACTTGCACAGTGGTCGCCGCAACATGCAAATCGCGAAGCCGAACTCGAAGGAATTGAAATGACCGACGAACATTGGCGTGTCATTTTCTATCTGCGCGAACGCTATCGGGAACGCGGCAATTCAGACGCCGCGCGTGATGTGCTGCACGATCTGGAAGCGAGGTTCTGCGAAAAACACGGGCGCAGTCATTTATACGAACTGTTTCCGCGCGGTCCGGTCGGACAGGCCAGCCGCATCGCCGGATTGCCGCTGCCTCCGCACACCCAGGACTTGTCATTCGGCAGCATGATGTAGCTGCGCTGCCCAAGCCTGTCCGGCCACAGCAGGCAGGCTTGGATTGCGGATGGGTGCCGATGATGGCTGTTTTGCGCCGTCATTTTTGCGGACAGAGAATCATGCTGTTGCGGAACATCCAAGCCGCTTCAGCAGCTTCTCGTGTATGCCGCCGAAGCCGCCGTTGCTCATCACCAGGATGTGATCGCCGGATTTGGCCGCTGCGGCGATGGTCTCGACCAGTTCGTTCAAGTCGTCCTTCACCACCGCCTTGTCTCCCAGCGGCGCCAGCGCACCGCGCGCATCCCACCCCAGATTGCCCGCATAGCAGAACGTCAGGTCGGCATCCTTGAGGCTGCCGGGCAGCGCGTCCTTCATCACTCCCAGCTTCATGGTGTTTGAGCGCGGTTCCAGCACGGCGAGGATGCGTGCCTTGCCCACCTTGCCGCGCAGGCCGGCGACCGTCGTGTCGATCGCGGTAGGATGATGCGCGAAGTCGTCGTACACCGTGATGCCGTTGACCGTGCCGCGCACTTCCATGCGGCGTTTCACGTTCTTGAATTTGGCCAGCGCTGCGAGGCCCTGCTCAATCGACACCCCGGCGTGGCGGGCGCCGGCCAGCGCGGCCAGCGCGTTCCTGCGGTTGTGTTCGCCCATCAAGTCCCATTGCAGCATGCCCTGGACTTTACCGTTGAGCGACACCTGCCCGTTGGTGTCGATGTTCCAGCCATCGTCGCAGCCAAACTTCTCCACCGGTGTCCAGCACCCGCGCTGGATGACGCGCGCCAGCGATGCTTCTCGCCCGTTACACACCACCAGCCCGTTGCCGGGAACGGTACGAACCAGATGATGGAACTGTGTCTCGATGGCACCGAGGTCGGGGAAGATGTCGGCATGGTCGAATTCAAGGTTGTTCAGGATGGCCGTTCGCGGATGGTAGTGCACGAACTTGGAGCGCTTGTCGAAGAAAGCCGTATCGTATTCATCCGCCTCGATCACGAAGAACGGCGATCCCTCACCCCCATCCCCTCTCCCGGAGGGCGAGGGGTGACCACTTAAGCGCGCCGAGATGCCGAAGTTCTGTGGCACCCCACCGATGAGGAAGCCGGGGTTCAGTCCAGCGTGTTCGAGTATCCACGCGAGCATCGAGGCGGTCGTGGTCTTGCCGTGCGTGCCCGCCACGCCCAGCACCCATTTGTCGCGCAATAAAGTATCTGCCAGCCATTGCGGGCCGGAAACATAGGGCAGGTTGCGGTTGAGAATTTCTTCCATCAGCGGGTTGCCGCGCGACACGACGTTGCCGATGACGAAGACATCCGGCTTGAGCTCCAACTGCTCAACGCCAAAGCCTTCAATGAGCTTGATGCCTTGTGCAACCAGTTGCGTGCTCATCGGCGGATAGACGTTGGCATCGCAGCCGGTGACGCGGTAGCCCGCCTGCCTGGCGATGGCGGCGATACCGCCCATGAAGGTGCCACAGATGCCGAGGATATGGATGTGTTTGCTCATTGATTACGTTCTGAAAATAAAATACACCGCGCCCATCAGGCACAGACCCGCATACACATAATCCAGCTTCAACGGCTGGTCCATGTACAGCACCGCGAACGGCACAAAGATGGTCAGTGTGATGACTTCCTGCAAGATCTTAAGCTGCCCCAGGCTCAACTGGGTGTAGCCGATGCGGTTGGCCGGCACCTGCAGCAGATATTCGAACAGCGCGATGCCCCAGCTCGCCAGAGCCGCCACATACCAAGGCGACGAGGCGAAATTCTTCAGATGGCCATACCACGCGAAAGTCATGAAAAGGTTGGACACGGCGAGCATCAGCGCGGTGATCAGCAGCGGATTGGAAATCAGGTTCATGGTTGCTGCACGTCGGTTGCGGACAATGGCGCGCATTGTGGCGCAATTGCGCGCCGTCATCCAGCACACTCCGCAGGTATAATCGCGCCATGCCCGCCCAGTTTTTCGCCATTCCCGCCGGGATTTCCGCCGACTCGCCCTGTATCGGTCATTGCACCACGGTGCTGGGTGACGATGTCTGCCGCAGTTGCCGTCGCACTTTCGACGAGATCACGCGCTGGGTGGAAATGAACGAGGATCAGCGGCGGGCGGTGAACTGGCGCATCGCCCAATTAGACTCCGGCCTGATGCCGGAACCGGATAATTAACAATGGATCTCATGCTGTTGCTCAAGGCCGCCATTCTCGGCATCGTCGAAGGGCTGACCGAATTCCTGCCCATTTCCTCGACCGGACACCTGATTCTCGCCGGTGACCTGTTGGACTTCAATGACGATCGCGGCAAGGTGTTCGAGATCGTAATCCAGTTCGCGGCGATCCTTGCCGTGTGTTGGGAGTACCGCGCCAAGCTGGCTGCGGTTACCACCGGGCTGATACAAAAACAGGAAACAGCGCAACGCTTCGTGCTGAATCTTTTCATTGCATTCCTGCCGCTGGCGATACTCGGCCTGCTGTTCGGCAAGGCGATCAAGGCCCACCTGTTCTCCCCCGTCCCGGTCGCGCTCGCTTTCATCATCGGGGGTTTCATCATTCTGTGGGCAGAGCGGCGGCAACATACCGAACACATCGGCAACGTGGACGACATGCACTGGAAAGACGCGCTGAAGATGGGATTGGCACAGGCGCTGGCGCTGATCCCGGGCACTTCGCGTTCCGGTGCAACCATCATCGGCGGCCTGTTCTTCGGACTGTCACGCAAGGCGGCGACCGAGTTCTCTTTCTTTCTGGCGATTCCCACGCTGACGGCGGCAACGCTGTATGAAGTGGTGAAATACCGGCACGACTTCCATGCCGACGATCTCGGCATTTTCCTCGTTGGCTCCATCGCTTCGTTCATCAGCGCCTTCATTGCGGTGCGCGGATTGCTGCGCTACATCAGCCACCATGATTTCACCGTCTTCGCTTGGTACCGCATCGCGTTCGGCCTGATCGTGCTGGTGACAGCCTACAGCGGAGCGGTCAACTGGTCGGCTGCATAACGACCAACAGACATGGCGGTTGCCGCCACCCTGACCCTGCGTTATCGCGCGATAAATCGCGCTCCCACAAAAGAAGGATTCACGCTAACCTTCAGCTTTGTTCCCAAGGCAGCCCGGCGGCACGCCAGCCGTTGAGGATATTGCGCTGATTGCCCGGGTTCTTGTCGCCCTCGAAACCTTCGAGAATGTTGTAGCAATCGAGGAAACCATTCTGCGTGGCGAGCGCGGCAGCGGTATGCGAGCGATGTCCGCTGCGGCATAAAAAGAGCACCAGCGACTCCCTGTCAACCTGTTGCTCCAATGCGTTCATGAAATTGGGATTGATCACCATGCCGGGGTAGCCCATCCACTCGATTTCGACTGCGCCCGGCACGCGCCCGACCCAGTCGATTTCAGCGCGCGTGCGCACATCCACCAGTTTTGCGCCCGGCGCCGCTTGCCAGATCTCATAAGCCTCTTCCGGCGTCAGCGCGCCCTCGTAGGGGAGGTTCGCCTCTTTTGCACGGAGTTGGGCGGTTTTCAAGATTGCGGTTATTTTTCCCATTTTTCTGACCTGTCTTTAATCCGATATATTTCCGGTGCTATCCTGCGCACCCGTCTTCATACTATCCCATCAGCCATGAAAAATCACACGCATGGTGCCGCGCTTGACCGAACCGCCGCCTTCGAGCCCGCGCATCCGGCGCGGTTCGCGGCTGCGCGCAAAAGCACCTGGGTGAGCATCTTCATCAACTTTGCACTGTCCATCCTGCAGGTCGCGGCGGGTTTCTTCGGCAAGTCGCAATCGCTGATGGCCGACGGCATGCATTCTTTCGCCGACCTTTTGTCGGATGTGCTGGTGCTGTTCGCGAACCGCCACGGCAACAAACATGCCGACGCCAACCATCCCTATGGCCATGCGCGCATCGAAACGGCTGCCTCGCTGATCCTCGGCGCCAGCCTTGCCGCTTTGGGCGTCGGGCTCATCATTGCCACCGGCATACGCCTGCAACATCCGGAGCAGGTGCAGAACGTCCATCCTTTCACGCTCTGGATCGCCGTCATCGCGCTGGCCGCAAAGGAAGGCATGTTCCGTTACATGCTGGCCGTGGCCAAGCGGGTGCGCTCGCAGATGCTGGTGGCCAATGCATGGCATGCCCGCTCTGATGCAGCTTCTTCGCTCGTGGTCATCTTCGGCATCGTCGGCAACCTGCTGGGCTACACCTTCCTCGATCTGGTCGCGGCCGGCGTGGTCGGCGTGATGATTGCCTGGATGGGGGTGCAGTTTGCCCGCGATGCGCTGCTGGAGCTGGTAGACACCGGGCTCAACGAGGAAGAAGTGCGCGCCATCCGCAACACCCTGAAAGCCGTCCCCGGTGTGGCGGGACTGCATGAGTTGCGCACGCGCAAGATGGCCGACAATGCGCTGGTCGATGCGCACATCATCGTCGATCCCCGCATCAGCGTGTCTGAAGGACACTACATCGCGGAGGCGGCCCGCGCCGCAGTGCTAAAGCATCATCATGTGATGGACGTGATGGTGCATATCGATCCGGAAGACGACATGCAGACCAAGCCCAACGCGCGGCTGCCGCAGCGTCACCTGCTTCTGGCGCACCTTTACAAGCGCCTCGGCTATGAACTGCCCGCGACCACCACCGTGGTCCTGCATTATCTGGACGGCAAGGTCGAAGCCGAGCTGTTGCTGGATGCCGATCTGGATCTGGCCGGACTGCAACAACAATGCGCGGCAATCATCATTGACGATCCATACTTCCGCCGCCTCACTCTGTATCGGAATGCCGCACCAAATTAGTGCGCATGGCCACTTTCACGCCCCAATTGGGGGCGCTCAACCGCCCTCCATCCGCTGCTAAATATGGCACAATGCGCGCCTTGATTTGATTGACGGGGATGGCACGGTTTCTGCTCAAACCATTCCGTATCATTTGACCGATTTGTTTTATCTGGCTCTTTTGTTGAATAAATTTTATTGGGAGATTCGAGTATGTCCAAAACTGCCGCCGATGTTCTGAAGATGATCAAGGAACAAGGCATCAAATTCGTTGACCTGCGTTTCACCGATACCCGTGGCAAGGAACAGCACGTGGGCGTGCCGGTCAGTGCCGTGGATGAAGACAAGTTCGAATCCGGCCACGCCTTCGACGGTTCCTCCATTTCCGGCTGGAAAGGCATTCAGGCTTCTGACATGCTGCTGATGCCCGATCCCGATTCTGTCTATCTCGACCCGTTCTTCGAGGAACCCACGCTGGTCATGACTTGCGACGTGATCGAACCCACCGATGGCAAGGGCTACGATCGCGACCCGCGCTCCATTGCCAAGCGCGCCGAAGCCTATCTCAAGTCCACCGGCATCGGCGATATGGCCTACTTCGGCCCCGAACCCGAATTCTTCATCTTCGACTCGGTGCAATGGCACGTCGATATGTCGGGCTGTTCGCTCAAGATCAACTCCGAAGAGGCAGCCTGGTCCACCGGCGAAAGTTTTGAAGGCGGCAATACCGGTCACCGGCCGATGGTCAAGGGCGGCTATTTCCCCGTTCCTCCGGTTGACAGCCTCAACGACATCCGCGCCGCGATGGTGATTGCGCTGGAAGAGATCGGCATCCCGGTCGAAGTCCATCACCACGAAGTTGCGACCGCCGGCCAATGCGAACTCGGCACCAAGTTCAATACGCTGGTCAAGCGTGCCGACTGGACCCAGACCCTGAAATATATCGTGCAGAACGTAGCCCACCAGTATGGCAAGACGGCCACTTTCATGCCCAAGCCCATCGTCGGCGACAACGGTTCCGGCATGCACGTGCACCAATCCATCTGGAAGGCCGGCAAGAATACCTTTGCCGGCAATGGTTATGCCGGCTTGTCCGAAACCGCGTTGTACTACATCGGCGGCGTCATCAAACATGCCAAGGCGTTGAATGCGATCACCAACCCGAGCACCAACTCTTACAAGCGTCTGGTGCCGCATTACGAAGCGCCGGTGAAGATGGCCTATTCTGCCAAGAACCGTTCTGCTTCGATCCGCATCCCGCACGTGACCAGCGACAAGGCGCGCCGTATCGAGACGCGTTTCCCGGATCCGACATCCAATCCGTACCTGTGCTTTACCGCGTTGCTGATGGCCGGCTTGGACGGTATCCAGAACAAGATCCACCCCGGTGATCCGGCCGACAAGAACCTGTACGACCTGCCGCCGGAAGAGGATGCAAAGATCCCAACCGTCTGCGCTTCGCTGGACGAAGCTTTGGCCGCACTGGACAAGGACCGCGAATTCCTGACCCGTGGCGGCGTGTTCTCCAACGACTTCATCGACGCATTCATCGAATTGAAGATGGAGGAAGTCAACAAGATCCGCATGACCACTCATCCGGTCGAGTTCGACATGTACTACAGCCTCTGATTTTCGGAGGTACCCAAAGCTAACGGAGCCCGCGCGGCTCCGTTTTCTTTTGTGGTTTGTCTCCCGTCCGGCCTTCACCTATACTCCGGCCCATCCAGTTTCGAGAGACTGCCATGCATCCGCTTCCTGTATCGATTCTTTGCAGCCTCCTCGTGTGCAGTGTTTCGGCGCATGCCGACATCTACAAGCATGTCGGCAAGGACGGGCGTGTCACTTATTCCAGCGAACCGGTCAAAGGTGCGCGCAAGCTCCAGCTTGAGCCCTTGACCACCATGCCGGCTCCCAAAATCAACGACCGCGCTGCCACCGGCGAATTCGCACGCGTTGACAAGGCAACGCAAACCCAGCGCGATGACCGCCGCCGCAACATCCTGCAGGACGAGCTGGCGAGCGAGCAGGCTGCACTTGACTCCGCGCGCGAACAGCTCAAGGTGGCACAGGACACGCCCGAGGTCTACCGCACCGAATCCGGTCAGGTGTTCCGCAATGTCGCCAAGCACGATGAGAATGTCCGCCTCGCCGAGGAAGCGGTGAAGGCGCACGAGGACAACATCAAGGCACTGCAAACCGAACTGGCGAACCTGAAATAAACCCCAGGCTGGCATGCTTTCTGCTGCAATACCGGACATGATCAGCCCAGACAAACCCGACACACCGTTTCCCACTTTGGACAGTCTTGCGACCGCCGTCATGTTGCTGGACGAACAGTCTCGCATTGCCTTTCTCAATCCCGCTGCCGAGCAATTGTTCGAGATCAGTCACAGCACTCTGCTGGGGCATCCATTGCAATCCGCCTTCACTGATACCGACCGGCTTTTCGGCGCGATCCAGTCTGCCGTGGCCAACCACTCCAGCCATATCGAGCACGATCTGGCGCTGGGGACGCACAATCTGGCGCACAAGCTGCATTTGAGTTGTACCGTGACCCCCCTGCAGATGGGGCGCTATGCGCTGTTGCTCGAGTTTCACGCCATCGAACGCCCGCTCAAGCTGGCGCGCGAAGAACAGATGCAGGGCCAGACCCAGGCCAACCGTCTGCTGTTGCGCAATCTGGCGCACGAGATCAAGAATCCGCTCGGCGGCATCCGCGGTGCGGCGCAGCTGCTCGAACAGGAACTGGAAAAACCCGCCTTGCGTGAATATACCCAAGTGGTGATTCAGGAAGCCGATCGTTTGCGTGCGCTGATGGAAAAGCTGCTCACGCCACAGCAGACGCCTCATTTCAGTGCGCTCAACATCCACGAAGTTCTCGAACGCGTGCGCAGCGTGGTTCTGGCCGAGATTCCGCTCGATCTGCACATCCGCCGTGATTACGATTTGAGTCTGCCGGAACTGGAAGGAGACAAGGAGCAGCTGATCCAGGTTGTGCTCAACATCGTGCGCAATGCGGCGCAGGCCATGCATGGCACCGGGCTGATCACGCTGCGGACGCGCATCGCGCGCCAAGTGACCCTGATGAAGAAACGCCATCGCCTGGCGATTGCAGTGCAAATAATTGATAACGGTCCGGGCGTTCCCGCCCATTTGCACGACACCCTCTTTTATCCGCTGGTTTCCGGGCGCGCCGACGGACATGGACTGGGGCTGACGCTGGCCCAGGATTTCGTCAGCCGCCACCAGGGCAGCATCGAATTCGACAGCGAGCCGGGGCACACTTGTTTTACCGTGACCTTGCCGCTCAACACAAAGGCAGATAAATCATGAACAAACCCGTCTGGATCATTGACGACGATCGCTCCATTCGCTGGGTATTGGAGAAAGCACTTGCGCGGGAGGGCATCGAATACAGGAGTTTTGCCTCTGCCGATGAGGCGCTGGCAGAATCCGGGGACGACCTGCCGCAGATGGTCATCAGCGACATTCGCATGCCCGGCAGTTCGGGACTCGATCTGTTGCAGACCCTGCGCCGCGACCACCCAGGGTTGCCCGTCATCATCATGACGGCCTATTCCGATCTGGAAAGTGCAGTCTCCTCTTTCCAGGGTGGCGCCTTCGAATACCTGCCCAAGCCCTTCGACGTGAACCACGCGGTCGCACTCATCCGCCGCGCGCTGGAGCAGAGCCGGCGCAGGAACACGCAGGTGGAGGACGTGCAGGCCGCAACCGACATCCTCGGCCACGCCCCGGCGATGCAGGAGGTGTTCCGCGCCATCGGCCGCCTTGCGGCTTCAAACGCCACCGTGCTGATCAACGGCGAATCCGGCACCGGCAAGGAACTGGTCGCCCAGGCCCTGCACCGCCACAGCGCTCGCGCCGACAAACCCTTCGTCGCCATCAACACCGCCGCCATCCCCAAAGACCTGCTGGAATCGGAACTGTTCGGCCACGAGAAGGGCGCGTTCACCGGCGCCAGCACAACGCGCCACGGCCGCTTCGAGCAGGCCGAAGGCGGCACGCTGTTCCTCGACGAGATCGGCGATATGCCTGCCGAGTTGCAGACCCGTTTGCTGCGCGTGCTGTCGGACGGCAACTACTACCGTGTCGGCGGTCACCAGCCGATCAAGGCCAATGTGCGCATCATCGCCGCCACCCACCAGAATCTGGACGAGCGTGTGAAGCAGGGCCTGTTCCGCGAAGACCTGTTCCACCGCCTCAACGTGATCCGCCTGCGCCTGCCGCCGTTGCGCGAACGCCGCGAGGACATCCCGCTGCTGGCACAGCATTTCCTGCACAAGAGCGCACAGGAATTACATGTCGAGCAAAGGACATTGAGTGAAGCAGCGCTCAATTTCCTTGCTGCGCAGGAATTTCCCGGCAACGTGCGCCAACTTGAAAATCTCTGCCACTGGCTCACGGTGATGACGCCGACTCAACAGGTTGAAATCGCCGACCTTCCCGCCGAGTGGCGCGAGAGTGTGGCGGGCGGGAATCTCCCCAACGACTGGAACGCAGCGCTGGCGCGGCAGGCCACGCTCGCCCTGCAACGCGGCGAGCCGCACATCCTCGACACGCTGACCCGGGAGTTCGAGCGCACACTGATCGCTCAGGCCCTGCAACACACTGGCGGACGGCGCATCGAAGCCGCAACCCTGCTCGGCATGGGGCGCAATACGCTGACGCGAAAGATTCAGGAATTGGGGATGGATGAGCGCACGGATTGAAGATCGGTCATATCCGGATTGCATCCATCTCGTGTTGTTCGAGGGCAGGCCTGTACCCCGGGACGCTCTGCTTCAATCTTTGTCGGGTCGTGTCATGGTGGTCGATTGGTCTGCCGCTTCAGACATGGCTTTCTGCTGCGGGCGGTTCTTGCTCTCATCCGCAAAGCGAAAACGACCGAATAGCACACAGCCTTTCATGCCGATGTCGCACGGCTTGTTCAGCACCTTCTGGCACTTCTCATCTACCTCATGCGGACAACCCCAACCGCTCATGTGTAATCCTTAGGCCTTCTTCACGAACTCGGTCTTCAACTGCATCGCGCCGATACCGTCAATCTTGCAGTCGATGTCGTGATCGCCATCCACTAGACGGATGTTCTTCACCTTGGTACCCACCTTCACAACTGAAGATGAACCTTTGATCTTCAGATCCTTGATGACCGTCACAGTGTCGCCATCGACGAGTACATTACCAAAGGCGTCTTTGAACACCTTGGCTTGCTCACCCGCTTCAGCGGTCGCCGTCTTGCTCCACTCCCAAGCGCACTCTGGGCAGACGTAGTTGTCACCATCTTCGTAGGTGAAAGGGGAATCGCATTTAGGGCATTTTGGTAAGTCAGACATTACAACTCCGAAATTATTGTGATTAGAATTTTGTGGGGAATATATTTCTTTGCTCTTTTTGGGCGCTTACGATTTTTTCATCTAGCATTCTTAACACGTCCTCTGATGAAACATATTCGCCACTCTTTTTTGCAGCTTCAAGTGAAGCTAATCCCCGTGTAATGAAAGCTTGTTGAGCGCGCATATTTTCATCGGCGGCTTGATTCAATTCACCTTGTGAAAATTGATTTGGCAAATTTTTCTCCCTCGTAGGTTGCACGCAGAAGTCCACGTTTGTTATCACACACCAATCATCCTACTGAACTGGAACTCCGCCCAAATCGAGGATTAAATCCTTCTTGGGGGTATAGAAAATGCTGTCTGGCAAACTAGTCACTCGTAGTAGAAGAGCTTTCATTATTTGAGCGTCAAGAGGGGTAAAAAATTCATTAGCTTCTGTGCGTTTTCTTTTCTCAAATTGAACTGGAGTTGAATTTTGATCGAATTGAACATTAGGTAATTTATTTCCCTTAAGATCAAATGCGGGGAAGTTCATATCCGATGGCGATTCAAATGCGATGTTGTTGTAGCGATATGAAAGATGGGCCAATAGCCTCACCAGAACATAGTCGCGAATACTATCTCCAATGCCAATTTTCAATGCCGCAGTCTGCATTACTCTTGCGCCGCCGACTTCACCAAGAACCATCACTGCACTCCAAAGTAGATAGAAAGGATCTTTCAGTCCTTCTACTAGTCGCTGAAAATCGGACTCACCGTCAATTATTTCCCAGAGAAATTTGAAATCAGGACCATCAATACTTTTGATAGTTGTTCTCAGTACATGAGCTGAATATGCCTCTTTATTTGATAAGCATCCGTGTCTTCTTACGAGCGAAGCAACGACCCTAGCATCATGAACTTTTGCAGCCGCGTTGAGCAAAGGACTGTCCCACCAAAAATCCATTCCGCTGACATTATCAATTTCATCAACTAAAGCGATTATCTTTCCTTCAGTCATATTGCCCCCATGAACAGATGAACTTTAGGATGTAAACTAAAGATTGAATGACCCAAGCATCTGAAAGACAAGTCCAGTCGCCAGCAGAAGAAACCCTCTAAGTTCCGTAAAAGCTTGCGTTGCCATAACATCCCGCAGCTGCTCAAACGGCTTCCCATCCCACGTATCCCTTAATTCCGATACCAATTTTTTATTTCTATATGCAGCCCATACAATTAGAGCAGCGCCAATAAATTCAAGCAAAATGCCAATTAGATTTGTCCACCATAATGGCCCTCTTTTCGCAGTAGGAACCCACTTACTATAGTCCTCAAAATCGTTCTCCAAACGCTTACATGAATTTAATACATTACTACGTCTTACGACAGGATTCTCTGACGGCAAATAATTCAATCCTTTTTCATACAAGCTATCTGCGATTACATTAGGATCTATCACTCCCTTGGCAATATCTTCCCAAGTGTAATTTTTGCCAAAGTCTGCGACCGTGAAATTGTTAATGATCTGACATTCATCAATAATCGAAATGGCGTTATCTACAGGCATTAATTGGCCTTGACTGTGTATACATGCTGTTATTGCAAGAACGCATTGCCAGCTCTATTAACACCTCCCACGCAAAATCAAAAAATGATAAAGGTCATCTTGCCTTCAAACCTTCCTCATAGTGGCTTTACAGCTTATATCCCCGATGCACCGCCACCAC
>JAVHSB010000167.1:0-2704 GCA_036171955.1 Sideroxydans sp. | reverse complement strand
TCCAGCGTATCGCGCGGGAATTGCAGGTAATCCACGCTATCCGCCTTGCCCGATGAAAGTTGGTAGGGATTGCTGGGATCCTGGATGTAGGTCAGCCCATAAACGCCTAGGGCATCGAAGATGGCGGCCGCCAGTTGCGCCTCGTCCTTGGTTTCCTTGTATTCTCCGACGATCGCGCGCGCCAGGTTGAGGACAGGCTCGTCCTTCGGTGTCACGAACACCGCAAACCGGCCGCGCTCGTCCCAGCTCAGGCGATGCTTGTCATAGACATTGACCGTTGCATTGCGCGTGTAGGTCTTGCGCTCGCCGTTGTCGAAATAGCTTGCCTCGACCAGCGCCTGCACCGCGCTATCTTCGGTCATGGTCAGGATGCTGTTGTTGAACACCGCTTTCAATGGCAACTCCTCGCTTTGCCCCGGCAGCAATCGGGAAACTTTGCTCTCGGTGGCAAAGTCCATGAAGTTCTTGAGTACAAAACTGACCCGGATCTTCTCCATCTTCTTGTCCGTGTTGTTGGTGAGGCGGATCATGCCGATCCCGTCCCGCTCATACAGTTTGTACGAATTGGAGAACACGTCTTTCAGGCTGACCACTTCGATCTCGAGCGGAGGACGATTGAACACTTCGGTCTTGGCTTCCACCGCCACTTTCTCCGACTCGGTATTGTCACTGCTCACCACACTCACATAAAAGGTGTAGGTCGTTTCCGGCGCCAATCCGTCCCTGGTGAATGCCGGTTCGGTCACTTCACCGATTTGGACGAATGCCTCACCTTCCTTCTGGTAGATGCGGTAGGCCGCGAAATAGGTTCCCGCAGCCGCATCCCAGCTCAATCTGGCCTGCCAAGGATTGGTCTCGGCTTTCACCCCTGCCAGCACAGGTGGCAGGTATTTGTCCGGTATAGCACTCGCTGCAGCACTGCTCGCGCCTTCATAACCGGCATCCGACACGGCCGCGACCCGATAAAAATAACGCGCTCCCGGTTCCAGACCGGGGTCGCTGTAGGTATTGGTTTCGACCGTTGCCACCCGCACATAGCCTGCGTTTTCTTCCCTCGAACGGTAAACGCGAAATGACTTGATGTAGCCTGCGGCCGGTTGCGACCATTGCAGATCGGCCGCGTGTACGCCTTTGCGCGCCTCGAATCCTTGCACCGATTGCGGTTTGTACAATATGGACAATGATGCGATGCGACCGGGCTCGTGGTCTGCCACGAACAAAGCGCTGCCTCCGCTGGCGGCCAGCGCGACTGGATCCTTCAGACTGGAGGTTCCGGTCGCCTTGGCGCCAAAAACCCGCAGCAGCTTGCCGTCATGGTCGAAAGTTTTGACCTGGCTGCCATCCAGCACCAGCACTTCTTCCGGCGTCACTGTCATGTCCAGCGGACGGACGAACAGGCTTCCCTCCTTCAACTTGCCGAACTCCCGCACGAACTCACCGCTCGCCGTATAGACGACCACGCTGCCGCGTCCTGCATCCAGAACGAACAGGTTGTCCTCAGGATCGAGACCCAGCGCCAGCGGATTCTCGATCTTGACCGCGCCACCCAGTTTGTCGAGGAATATCCCGTCCTGACGAAATACTTGCACCGAGCGATTGCCGCGATCCGCAACGAAGATCAAGCCGGACGAAGAGACAGCCACTGCCGTCGGATTGCTGAATTGCCCTGCATCGCTGCCGGCACTGCCAACCCCGAGCACCTCCGTGCCCGACGCATCCAGCTTGGCCACACGTTTATTCTGTTTGTCCACAACCCAGACTGCGCCGCCGGCATCGACCGACAGTGCGACCGGTTGCATTTCTTTCATCCCGACTTTCGAGACCACCTTGCCGCCCTGCAATTTCAGCAGACTGAAACCTTCCTTGCCCTCGCTGCCGATGGCATATACCGCCCCTTTGCCGTCGCCTGCAAGCCGGGTCGCGTTCACATCCACATTCCCCAGCCATCTGATCGATGCCCTGCCCGCCTGGCGCGGCACCGGCTCCATCCTCAATCCAGCCACAGTCTGGAATACATTTACCAGCGCTTTGCTGGCATCGCCCACGAAGACCTGTTGCTCCTTGCCGTGAGCCAGGCCCGAGATGGTTTTCGTCTGCGACCTGCCCTCGCCTTTCGAGCCGAACTGGTAGGCGAGTTTGCCGGAGAAATCGTATTTGAATACAGTCTGGCTGCGCTCGTCCGCGATGTACACGCCATCGTCCGCGACGGTCAGCGCTACCGGGCTGTCGATGCCGGCAAAAGTCCACTGAAAGCGGCCTTTGGCGTCATAGACTTTCACCAGGTTATCGCCGGCATCGAGCACATAGAGGCGGCCTGACTCATCCAGCGCGATATCCGTGGCTTTCTGGAGTTTGTACGGCAATTCCTTGCCCCCCTGCGCCGGCGCGGCCGCACTCAACTCCAGCGTATTGAGGAATACGCCGTTGTCGCCAAACAACTGGATGCGCTTGTTGCCCGTGTCTGCCACATAAACCACGCCTTCACGCACCGCAATCCCCAGCGGCGCATCCAGCCCCTGTTCGTCGCCCCCTCCGAAAAATCCACCCGAGCGAGCGCCAAAACGTCCCAGATACTTGCCGTCGGCCAGTGCATACATCACAACCTGTTCCATGCCACTGTCCACTACGTACACTATCTCGTCGGCGACTGTGGCGGCTTCGGGCCGTTTGGGTGAATCGGCGGCAATATTTTTTTATGGGACGA
>JAVHSB010000166.1:0-2710 GCA_036171955.1 Sideroxydans sp. | reverse complement strand
CATCCCATCCCGC
Source organism: Sideroxydans sp. (assembly GCA_036171955.1). Lineage (GTDB taxonomy): Bacteria > Pseudomonadota > Gammaproteobacteria > Burkholderiales > Gallionellaceae > Sideroxyarcus. The sequence continues at coordinate 2,697 of JAVHSB010000166.1, read as the reverse complement.
AAAGCCGAGTGCGCGGCCATGTGGGACTTGATCAGAAGTTCCTTAAAACGAAGGGCGCATTCTAGCACAGGCAGAACGCCCTCCGGCCACCCCCGTTCCACTCTCCCCATTTGGCTATTGACGCGGGTTTTGTTAAAGTCGAAGCCGTTCTCCACAGAAGGCAAACCATGTCCAACGCCGACCCCATCGAACTGGAAAAATTCTCAGCCCTCGCCCACAAGTGGTGGGATCCGAACAGCGAGTTCAAACCGCTGCACGAGATCAACCCCTTGCGTCTGGGTTACATCGACCGCATCGCGCAACTTTCCGGCAAGACGGTGCTGGATGTGGGCTGCGGCGGCGGCATCCTGAGCGAGGCGCTGGCCGGCGCGGGCGCGACGGTTACCGGCATCGACCTCGCCGATAAATCCCTGAACGTGGCAAAGCTGCATTTGCTGGAAAGCGGCAAACAGGTGGAATACCGCAAGGTGGCTGTCGAGGTGCTCGCGCAGGAACGCCCCGCCCACTATGACGTGGTAGCCTGCATGGAGATGCTGGAGCATGTGCCCGACCCGGCCGCCGTGGTGGCCGCCTGCGCGAAGCTGGTGAAGCCCGGCGGCCATGTGTTTTTCTCCACGCTGAACCGCAATCCCAAGTCCTACCTGTTCGCCATCCTCGGCGCGGAATACGTGCTCAACCTGCTGCCGCGCGGCACGCATGACTATGCAAAATTCATCAAGCCCTCCGAGCTGGCGCAGTGGTGCCGCAACGCGGGTTTGAATGTGAACGATGTGACGGGCATGAGCTACAACCCGCTGGACAAGAGCTATTCGCTCGGGCGCGACGCCAGCGTCAACTATCTGTTGGCCTGCCAAAGTGGTTGATGCCGTCCTCTTCGATCTCGACGGCACATTTGCCGATACCGCGCCCGATCTGGGCGAGGCGCTGAACCACGTACGCAGCCTGCGCGGACTGCCCCCGCTGCCCTTGGCGACCATCCGCCCGCAGGCTTCGCACGGCTCGCGCGGCCTGCTCAAGCTCGGGCTCGACATCGAACCCGGTGACGCCGACTACGAAACGCTGCGCGAAGCCTTCCTGCGGCATTACGAAGAACACTTGTGCGACCGCAGCAAGCCATTCCCCGGCATGGCGGCATTGGTGGACGAACTGGAACAGCGCGACCTGCCCTGGGGCATCGTCACCAACAAACCCCAGCGCTACACCGTGCCGCTGATGGACCTGCTCGGCTACGCCACGCGCGCCGCCTGCCTGGTCAGCGGCGATACCTGCGCCGAAGCAAAACCAAAACCTGCGCCGCTGTTGCACGCGGCAGAACTGATGGGCGTCGCGGCCAGCCGCTGTCTTTATCTGGGCGACGACCTGCGCGACATGCAGGCCGCCGAGGCCGCGCACATGACCGGCATCATCGCCCTTTACGGCTACCTGGCCGCCGATGCCGACATCCGCTCATGGCCCGCCGCCGGCAGCGTGCAAACCCCGTTTGCCCTGCTGCGCTACCTGGCGCTGTAATCGCGCTATGATGGCCGCCCCGAGAGGTGACAAGGCGCCATGAACGAGCCGCAGACCCCCGACCCGCACGATTCCGGCCAGGACGATATCCAGGCCATCCTGCACAAGGTCATCATCGCCCATCAGCAGGCGCTGGCCTTGCTGCAGCAGACCGAGACCGCCTACAGCCGCCTCGTCCCGCATCAGTTGCTCAGCCTGTTGCAGGCCAAAAGCATCGTCGATGTGAAGCTCGGCGACCAGGTCGAACGCAAGATGACCATCCTGTTCTCAGACATCCGCGATTTTACGGTGCTGTCGGAATCGATGACCCCCGCCGAGAATTTCGAATTCATCAACTCCTACCTGAGCCAGATGGAACCGGTGATCAGCCGCCACCACGGCATCATCGACAAATACATCGGCGACGCCATCATGGCCCTGTTTGAGCAGGGCGCCGACGACGCGTTGAGTGGCGCCATCGCCATGCTGGAACGGCTCGAGTATTACAACGCCGGACGTCAGCGCGCCGGCTATCAGCCCGTCCACATCGGCATCGGCCTCAATAGCGGCATGGTGATGATCGGCACCGTCGGCGGCATCAATCGCATGGACAGCACCGTCATCGGCGATGCGGTCAATCTGGCGGCGCGTCTGGAAGAAGCGACCAAGCTCTACAACACCCCGCTCCTCATCAGCCACAACACCCTGTACGACCTCACCGATCCGGGCGCCTACCACCTCCGCTTCCTCGACCGCATCCGCGTCAAGGGCAAGGCGCAACCGCTGTCCCTCTACGAGGTTTTCAACAACGATGCGCCGCCGCTGCAACAGCACAAATCGGACACCCGCGACGAATTCGAACAGGCGGTCGCCTGCTACCATCTGAAAGACATCGCCGCCGCGCTGCCGCGTTTCGAGCACTGTTCCAGCCGCTACCCGGACGACATCCCGGCGCGCATCTATCTGGAGCGTTGCCACGAATACCTTGCCACGCACCACCATATCGGCACTGGCGAACTGGAAACTCCCCTGCCCTGGAAAGAGGAATTCAAGACAGGCATCGAACAGGTCGATGCCGCCCACCAAGCCTTGCTGCAACGCATCAACCTGCTCGCCGACCGCATCCAGCAAAACGAACCCATCGATTTCGATGAACTGTTCCTTTTTGTGCAACAGCACTGCGCCACTCTCTTCCCCTTTGAGGAAGCC
>JAVHSB010000165.1:0-2713 GCA_036171955.1 Sideroxydans sp. | reverse complement strand
CCTCGGTGAGCAGGCCGCCCTGATCGAAGCCGACATACCCCGGCGGCGCCGATCAGGCGCGACACCGCATGGCGCTCCATGTATTCCGACATGTCGAAGCGGTGCAGCGGCATGCCCATGCTGTAGGCGAGCTGGCGTGCCACCTCGGTCTTGCCGACACCGGTGGGGCCGGAGAACAGGAAGCTGCCGATGGGCTTCTGCGGGTTGCCGAGGCCGCTGCGCGACATCTTGATGGCGCGTGCCAGCACGTCGATGGCTTTATCCTGACCGAATACGGTCGCCTTCAGGTCGCGGTCCAGGTTCTTCAATGTGTTGCGATCATCGTGCGAAACGGTGCGCGTCGGGATGCGCGCGATCTTGGCGATGATCTCCTCGATCTCGTGCTTGCCGATGACCTTTTTCTGTTTCGATTTGGGCAGGATGCGCTGCGCGGCACCGGCCTCGTCCAGCACATCGATCGCCTTGTCCGGCAAGTGGCGGTCGTTGATGAAGCGTGCAGACAGCTCGGCGGCGCTGGTGATGGCGGCGGCACTGAATTTGACGCTGTGGTGGTCCTCGAAGCGCGACTTCAATCCCTTCAGAATTTCGATGGTCTGTTCCACCGAGGGTTCGGGCACGTCAATTTTCTGGAAACGGCGCGACAACGCGGAATCCTTTTCGAAGATGCCGCGGTATTCCTGGTAGGTGGTGGCACCGATGCATTTCAGCGCACCGCTGGACAAGGCGGGCTTGAGCAGATTGGATGCATCCATGGTGCCGCCCGATGCTGCACCTGCGCCAATCAGGGTGTGAATCTCGTCGATGAACAGGATCGCGTCGGGCAGGTCGTTCAACTCCTTTAGCACTGCCTTCAGGCGCTGTTCAAAATCGCCGCGATATTTCGTGCCGGCCAGCAACGATCCCATATCCAGGGCATACACTTTGCCTGCGCGCAAAATCTCCGGCACCTCGCCTTCGGTGATGCGCCGTGCCAGCCCCTCGGCGATGGCGGTCTTGCCCACGCCCGCTTCGCCCACCAGCAGCGGATTGTTCTTGCGGCGGCGGCACAGGGTCTGGATCACCCGTTCCAGCTCGATGGCGCGTCCGATCAGGGGGTCGATCTTGCCGGCGCCGGCCTGGGCATTCAGATCGAGGGTGTAGCTGGCCAGCGCGCTGTCGTCCTTGGCCTGCTGTTCCTCCTCGACCTCGCCTTGCGTCTTGTGCGCCGCCGATTCGGCCTCGGCAGTCTTGTTAATGCCGTGCGCAATGTAATTCACCACATCGAGCCGGGTGATGGCGCGCTGGTTCAGGAAAAACACCGCATGCGATTCCTTTTCGCCGAACAGCGCGACCAGGATGTTCGCGCCGGTAACCTCTTTCTTGTTGGTTGATTGCACATGCAGGATGGCGCGCTGGATGACGCGCTGGAAACCGACCGTGGGCTGGGTGTCCACTTCGTCCACGCCGGGCACCACCGGGGTGTGCGTCTCGATGTGCCGGTTGAGCACGGCGCGCAACTCTTCCAGATTGGCGCCGCAGGCACGCAGCACATGCGCCGCCGAAGGATTGTCCAGCATGGCGAGCAGCAGATGCTCGACCGTGATGAATTCATGCCGCTTCTGGCGTGCCTCGACAAAAGCGAGGTGCAGGCTGACTTCCAGTTCTTGTGCGATCATTCAGTTCTCCTCCATGTGGCAACGCAAAGGATGCCCATGTTGTGTTGCATAGCCGACGACTTGTTGAACCTTTGATTCCGCGATGTCTTTCGGATACACGCCGCACACCGCAGAACCTTCGTTGTGCACTTTGAGCATGACTTGCATGGCCTGTTCCGTGCCCATCGCAAAAAAAACCTGCAATACCTCGACGACGAACTCCATGGTCGTGTAATCATCATTCAGCAGCCTCACCCTATATAGTCGTGGCGGTTTGGTCGCGCTGCGCTCGAGCTCGGTTACATTTTCCTGACGGGTTGCCATCGCTGTCATTGTCCCACTGGTTTGCGTTGCATATTTGACGATTAACGGGGGTTTTTCAAGTCTGCCATGTAAATAACTTAAATAATCGCTTGACTCGGTCAGTCAAGGTGGGTTACAAAGCGCCCGGGTGTTTGGATCAAAGTATCTGCAGTACTGGTTTTGCCATGTGCGGTCTTGGATTTCAAACAATTCGGCGGGAATCCACCCGTATTTTTGTAAGGAAGTAATAGCATGGCAAACGGTACAGTTAAATGGTTCAACGATGCAAAGGGTTTCGGCTTCATCACTCCCGATGACGGCAGCGAAGACCTGTTCGCGCACTTCTCCGCAATCAACATGAGCGGCTTCAAGTCGCTCAAAGAAGGTCAGAAAGTGACTTTCGAAGTTGTGCAAGGTCCGAAGGGCAAGCAAGCCTCCAACATCCAGGCAGCCTGATAGCTCCTGTATGTAACAAAAAGCCCGCCACGAAAGTGGCGGGCTTTTTGTTTGCCGGTTGCTAACATACCGGCTCGTAGCCTTTGCCATCCTTTATTTGTTGATCACCTGGGTGGCCACATTGTCTACATCGTATTGCTCCCGCTGCGCCCAGCGCACCACCAGGTACAACACCCCCAGCAGCAATGCGGCGCCAACCCATAACAGCACTTCCTGCAAGGAGGGGGCGACCTCCAGCACTGGCAAGGTGATGACTTTGCGCAATACCACCACCATTGAAACTTCAATGAAGGTGTCCACCCCCAGCTTGCCGCCTTCGA
>JAVHSB010000164.1:0-2716 GCA_036171955.1 Sideroxydans sp. | reverse complement strand
TGCAAGCCGAAGTGGATGTGTTTGCGCCGCCGCAAACCTTCGCATTGCTGTCCCGCCTCGGCGACGACTTGCGCCTGGTGTTCATTACCTCGCGCGCGGACGTGCATCTGCGCGAGGGCGAACTGGAGATCAGGGTCACGCCGAGCGCGCAGCCAAAATGCGCACGATGCTGGCATTACCGCGCCGATGTCGGTCGCGATGCGTCCCACCCCACGCTGTGCGGACGCTGCGTGAGCAACCTGTTCGGCGATGGCGAGGCAAGGAAATATGCATAAGATGCCATTGTTCCGGTGCAGTGCTGAATCTGTGGGGCGGGTTTCAATCCGGCATGTCGGACTAAAGTCCGACCCACAGAATCGGCGGATGGTGGGTCGGGTTTCAACCCGACGCTTTTTTGTCGGACTAAATTCCGACCTGTATGCCGGATCAGGGATGACGATGATTGGATGCGAAGCATGAATCGCTGGTTGCTGCTCGCCCTGATCGTCATTATCCTCGACCAGACGAGCAAGGCCGCCATCACCAGCCACTTCGTTCATGGCGAAGTGCTCGCCATCACTTCGTTCTTCAATCTGGTGCTGGCGCACAACTCCGGCGCGGCGTTCAGCTTTCTGCATGATGCCGGCGGCATGCAGCGCTGGCTGTTCAGCGCCATCGCTATCATTGCCTCGGTATGGATCGTCTGGCTGTTGCGCAAACATCAAGCGGAAAAACTGTTCAGCTTCGCGCTTGCGTTCATCCTCGGCGGCGCGCTCGGCAACCTGATCGACCGCGTCAATTACGGCTACGTTGTCGATTTTCTGGATTTTCACTGGGCGGACTATCACTTCGCCGCGTTCAACCTGGCCGATGCCGCCATTACCTGCGGCGCGGCATTGCTGATCCTGGATGGTTTCAAGGGAAAACGACATGAACATACTGCTGGCTAATCCGCGCGGATTCTGCGCCGGTGTCGATCGCGCCATCGAGATCGTCGAGCGCGCACTGGCGTTGCACGGCGCGCCGATCTACGTGCGGCACGAAGTGGTGCACAACAAGTTCGTGGTGGAAGGGCTCAAGGCCAAGGGCGCGATCTTCATCGAAGATCTGGCGGAAGTCCCGCCTGGCAGCATCCTCATCTTCAGCGCGCACGGCGTGCCGCAGTCGGTGCGGCGGCAAGCGGAGGCGCGCAATCTCACCGTGTTCGACGCCACCTGTCCGCTGGTGACCAAGGTGCACATCGAAGTCTCGCGCATGCGCGAGCAGGGGCGCGAGATCGTGATGATCGGCCACAAGGGGCACCCCGAAGTGGAAGGCACGATGGGGCAGAGTGCCGGCGGCATGTATCTGGTGGAGACGGCGGCGGACGTGCAGGGCTTGCAGGTGAGCGACGAACGGAACCTGGCCTATGTCACGCAGACCACCCTGTCGGTGGACGATGCCAGTGCGATCATCGCCGCATTGAAAACTCGCTTCCCCTTCATCACCGGGCCGAAGAAGGATGACATCTGCTACGCCACGCAGAACCGGCAGGATGCAGTGAAGATGCTGGCGCAACAATGCGATCTGGTCATTGTGATTGGCTCGCCCAACAGCTCCAACTCCAACCGTCTGCGTGAAGTCGCCAGGAACCTCGGTGTTTCCGCCTATCTTGTCGATAACGCCAGCGAAGTCCAGCCGGCATGGCTGGAAGGCAAGCAGAATATCGGCATCAGCGCCGGCGCCTCCGCGCCGGAAGTGCTGGTGCGCGAGGTCGTCACGCGTTTGCAGGCATTCGGTGCGGGCACGGTGCACGAGCTGGACGGGATCGAGGAGAACGTGGTGTTCCCGTTGCCAAAGTCGTTGAGCGGGAATGCTACGCATTAAATAAAAATACCCAAAGACAAAAGCGGCCGCCAGGCCGCTTTTGTCTTTGCAGGCAGGTACAGATCAAGGCATCAATTCGCGCCAGATCACCCGCTTGCCGGTAAAGCCGGCCGAGTTGGCGGAAAACTGGACGGCATTGCTCAATTCGGGTGTCGGGTTGGTCGAGGTGACGACGCCAACCTTGGGTTCACCTTGCACATAGAGCACGTTGATACCGACGATGGTGGCATCGTATTTCGCCGAGGACAGGTGGGTTGTGACATTGATTGCCCCTCCGGTCTTGTAGTCCAGGTAATTCAGCCAGCCATAGCCTCCCGGCGAGCAGACCGTGTTGGAGGGGACGATGGTCGGGACCAGCAACGTTCCCTGCACCAGTTTGCTGTCGATGTTCACGCGTTCGCCGCTGTCGGGCAAATCGACGTACCAGCCGCGGCCGGTAAAGAAGTTCACTGCATTGCCGCTGGATAATCTGGTGGCCGTTCCGTCGGGATTGTTGCTGAGGGTCTGGTTGGCCAGCGAGTTGCGCGGATTGACCAGTGTGCTGGCGGCATCGTCATCCTTGATCGCATAGATCGATTGCACCTGGGTTGTGGTCAGGTCGCTGGTTTCCAGATATTTCCCCGTGCCGATGAAGATCACGCGTTTCTCGTTGATCTTGCCCAGGGTGGGTGTGGTGGTGATCGGTTGCGGGGTGGTACCCGCCGCATCGGAGAACAGGGTGGCGAACTTCAATACGTCGCCGTTGCCGATCTCGCCATCGGCCACCGTGGCAACGACGCTGCTGTTGATGTCGAAGCGCCAGACGTTGCCAAGCAGATCGCCGCCATAGACATAACCGACCTGGTTGCCCTTCGGTTCATTGTTCCAGCCG
>JAVHSB010000163.1:0-2722 GCA_036171955.1 Sideroxydans sp. | reverse complement strand
CGGCATCGTAGTCCCGGCTACGACCTTCGTCGCGCGCCTTGCGGTCATCGCGATTGGCCCGGCAACGCGGCTCAAGGCGGATTTAATCAGAGGTTCCATAAGTTCATTTCTCCTCGGGCCTGATCGTCAGTCGTAATTCGCGGAATTGTTTTTTCAGCAGCGGATCCGTCGGCAACGGCAACGGCTGCGCCTTGTAGATGGCCCGTTCCGTCGCCTCGTCATAGGCTGCATTGCCACTGCTTTTCACCAGCACCGCATCCAGCACCGCACCGCCGGGTAGCAGCGTCACCTTGAACACCGCTTCGGCATGCGGCGACACATCGGGTGGCATCACGATATTGTGCCGGATCTTGCTGCGGATCATGTCCTCATAGCGCCCCATCACCGCCGCCGTGGCTGCGCGCACTTCATCCCTCACCCGCGCCTGTTCGTCTGCCCGGCGCTGCTCCGCCTGCACTTCCATCTGGCGCTGTGCCAGCAACTCCCTGCGCCGTTTCAATTCCTTGGCACTGGGCTGTGGCGGAACTTTCCGGGCGGCTTTCTTTTCACGCAGCCCGATTTCGGCGTTCGAAACAGCCGCTGGCGGCGTTGGCGCCGCGGGCACGGCTTCCTGTTTGGCGACGGCGACTGCCTCGTTGGCGGCCACGATTTCGTCCTGCGGCAAACTTTGCCAGAGCTGCACGGTAAAACTTTCAGGAAGCCGGTTCTGCCAGCGCATGCCAAACATCAGCAGCAGAAAAAAAACGGCATGCACGGTCATGGCCAGCATGCCCGCCGCCAGCTGGTTCTGCTCGCGGTAAGGCAGTGCCGAACTCATCGCGTGCGGGTGAGCAGACCGACTTTCCTGACGTTCTGCTGCTGCAACATATCCATCACTTGGACGACCTCCTCATAGCGCACCTTCCTGTCGGCCGAAATCACCACCGCCTGCTGCGGATTCTTTTCCAGCTTCTGCTTCAGAATTGACGCCAGCTCATCGCGCGAGACCGGCTTTTCCGATCCGCCCTGCGCGTGGTCGCGCAACACCAGCGTCGCATCTTTCGTGACCATCACCTCAAGCGGCGCGGGCGACGGGGTTGCCGATTTCCCCACGCTGGGCAAGTCGATCTGCCCCGGATTCATCATCGGCGCAGTCACCATAAAAATCACCAGCAACACGAGCATCACATCGATGTACGGCACCACGTTGATCTGGCTCAACGGGCGGTAGGCTGTGCGCCGTGTCATGGCTGCCTCTGCAACACGTTGGAAAATTCCTCGATGAAGCTCTCGAAGCGCGAGGCCAGGCGTGCAACGTCATGCACGTAGCGGTTGTAGGCCACGACCGCCGGGATGGCGGCGAACAGACCCATCGCCGTCGCCACCAGCGCCTCGGCGATGCCCGGCGCGACTTGCGCCAGTGTCGCCTGTCCCACGCTGGACAAACCGCGGAACGCGTTCATGATGCCCCACACCGTGCCCAGCAGTCCGACGTAAGGACTGACCGAACCCACGGTCGCCAGAAATGACAGGTGCGACTCCAGATGATCCATCTCGCGCTGGTAGCGCGCGCGCATCGCCCGGCGCGTGCCCTCCATCAGCGCGGCGCTATCCACGCCATGCGTTTTCTTGAGTTTTACATACTCGGTAAAGCCGGCGGCGAAGATATGCTCCAGTCCACCCTGGTCATGGCGCGTCTGGCTCGCCGCGTGCTGGTACAGCGCAACCAGATTGGGATTGCCCCAGAACGCATCCTCGAACGCGCGCGTCTGGTGGATGGCGGTACGCACGGAAAACATTTTGAGAAAAATATACCACCACGAAAACAGCGACACGGACAGCAGCAGCACCATCACCAGTTGCACTGGCAGGCTGGCATTGGCCATCAGGTGCACCAGCGACAAATCGCGAATCAGATCCATAGCATCAACCCCATTGTTTGCGCAGCATTTCCGGCACGCTCACCGGCTTGAAAGTGTCCACTGCAACGCACACCAGATGCACCTCGCCCTCGACCAGCACTTCCTCGCCGCGCAAGACGGTTTGCAGCAACACCACGCGGCTGCGCCCGATCTCCTTGATCCTGGCCGTCACCGTCAACAGGTCGTCCAGCAAAGCGGGTTTCAGATAGTCTAGCTTGAGCGAACGCACCACGAACACCACGCCCAACTCCTTCATCAGACCGGCATTACTGTGACCGAAGGTGCGCAGCCATTCAGTCCGCGCACGCTCCATGAAGTTCACATAGCTGGCGTGATAAACCACGCCGCCGGCATCCGTGTCCTGGAAATAGACGCGGGTCGGCAGGGAAAATACCTTATGTCTGGTCATCGAGCAGATCTCCGCCGACTGGATTGTTCGCGACCGTCAGGCCGAAATGGCGATACGCGATCGCGGTGGCCATCCGTCCGCGCGGTGTACGTTGCAGGTAACCCTGCTGGATCAGGTACGGCTCCAGCACGTCTTCGATGGTGTCGCGTTCCTCGCCGATGGCGGCGGCGAGGTTATCCACCCCCACCGGCCCGCCCATGAATTTCTCGATGACGGTCTGCAGCAGCTTCCTGTCCATTACATCCAGTCCGCGCGAGTCCACGTCCAGCATGGTCAGCGCGGCATCGGCCACTTCGCGCGTGGCACTGCCGTCGGCGCGCACATCGGCGTAGTCGCGCACGCGGCGTAGCAGTCGGTTGGCGATACGCGGCGTGCCGCGCGAACGGTTGGCGATCTCCAGCGCGCCGTCGGG
>JAVHSB010000162.1:11922-13309 GCA_036171955.1 Sideroxydans sp. | reverse complement strand
GCGATTTCCAATATTTTGACCAGGCGCAATGCTGCGCCGGTGCTCACGGAGTCGGCTTTCCGTCGCGCACGGGAGGATGACAGGCCGTGAATCTGGTGCTGGATGCCAGCGTGGCGATCAAATGGTTTTTTCGCGATGAGCCGAATGAGCAAGATGCGCAGCGGGCATTGCAGATATTGCAGGCAGTGGGGAGCGGGGAGGCGAGGCTGGTGCAACCGCCCCATTTCATGGCCGAAATGTGCGCTGTTCTGGCGCGAGAGACTCCAGAGCAAGTACATGCGGACATCGTTGATCTGCTCAATCTGGAATGGCGTGAGAGCGAATCTGCCGGGATATATGCTGCGGCAAGTGAACTGGCAGTGAAATTCAATCATCATCTGTTTGATACGCTCTACCATGCAGTTGCGTTGCACGAGCCGGATACCATGCTGGTAACAGCAGACGTGCGTTATTTCAACAAGGCCAAACAAGCAGGGCAGATTATTCTGCTTGAGGACTTCACGATTTGAGGTGTGAAATGAATGCGGACAAGTTCATCATCGAATTCGACAAGGGTCTGCGCACGCTGTTCGCCAAGGCGCCGACGGCGCGACCCTATCCCGATGCGGACATCCCCGATGCCGCGTTGAGCGAGGCGGAGAAGAAACATGCCGCAGCATTGATGCGCATCAACCACACTGGCGAGATCTGCGCGCAGGCGCTGTATCAGGGCCAGGCGCTGACCGCGCGCGACCCGGTGGTGCAGGAGAAATTGAACAAGGCGGCGTGGGAAGAGACCGAACATCTGGCCTGGACCGCGCACCGCGTGCACGAACTGGGCGGGCGCCTGAGCCTGCTCAATCCGCTCTGGTACACCGGCTCGCTGGCCATCGGCGCGGTCGCCGGAGCGCTGGGCGACAAGTGGAACCTGGGCTTTCTGGCCGAGACCGAGCGCCAGGTCGGCGCGCACTTGCAGCATCATCTGGACACCCTGCCGCCGCAGGATGCGAAAAGCCGCGCCGTGGCGCAGCAGATGTACACCGACGAGGTCGGCCATTCCGACATGGCAGTGGCGCTGGGGGCGGAAGAGTTGCCGCTACCGCTGAAACTGGCGATGCGCGGCATGTCGCAGGTGATGACGAAGACGGTGTATTGGGTCTGAAGCAGTGTCTGGCTTGCAAGAGAACACGTACGCGTGGGTCGGACTTCAGTCCGACATGTCGGGCTAAAGCTCGACCCGCCCCGGTTTACGGATATGGCTCAATGTAGGTCGGACTTCAGTCCGACATGTCGGGCCAAAGCTCGACCCGCCCAAGAAAACTGTCGGACTGAAGTCCGACCCACCCAAGAAAACTGTCGGGCCAAAGCTTGATCCACACAAGGAAATCGTTGGGCTGAAGCCCGACCC
>JAVHSB010000162.1:0-11822 GCA_036171955.1 Sideroxydans sp. | reverse complement strand
AAGCTTGATCCACACAAGGAAATCGTTGGGCTGAAGCCCGACCCGCACTGCGCGAGAATCATCCTTCCACGATCTCGAAATCATGCGTCATCGCAGCCGTGGCGCCCAGCATGATGGAGGCCGAACAGTATTTCTCGGCGGAGAGCTTCACTGCCTTTTCCACCGCTTCCGCCTTGACGGCCTTGCCCTTGACCACGAAGTGCATATGGATCCGGGTGAATACCTTGGGCTCGCTCGCGGCGCGCTCGGCTTCCAGTTCCACGTAGCAATCGCTCACCTCCTGCCGCATCTTTTGCAGGATGGAGATGACGTCGATGCTGCTGCATCCGCCCGTGCCCAGCAACAGCATCTCCATCGGGCGCAGGCCGAGGTTGCGTCCGCCGACATCCGGCGATGCGTCCATCACCACGGCGTGGCCGCTTTCGCTCTCGCCGACGAACGCCATCTTTTCGATCCATTTCACGCGTGCTTTCATGTTTCTCCTCTGTGAATATTTCTGTGGGTCGGACTTTAGTCCGACACGGGGTGTCAAATGCTGGTTGCGTCGGGCTCGTATCAGGATTTTAACCGATACCACAGCCGGCCGATCTGTTCGTGCAAGTACCAGCGGCTGTCGAGCAGGGCTTTGGCATCCGGCATGAATGTCAGCAGGTCGGTCTGGTGGCGCGTGGTGAACGCGGTGGGCGCGGGAACCACTTCGAAGCCGGCGGCACGAAACGCCATTAGCGCGCGCGGCATGTGCCAGGCGTGGGTGACCAGATAGATGCGGCGCACGCCGGCCTGCGCCAGCACGGGGTAGCTCAGGCGCGCATTGTCGTAGGTGTTGTCCGACTCGCCCTCCACCCAGGCCACCGGGACGTTGAACTCGCGTTCCAGCACCTGTTTCATCTGCATCCCTTCGGAGACCGTATTGCCGAGCGGCCGCCCGCCCGTGACCAGCAGCGGTTTGTCCGTGTCGCGCTGGAGTTTCGCGGCATAGCGCAGCCGTGCCAGCGTCTTTTCGCCGACGGTGTCCGCGCCGTATTCCGGCGCAATGAAATAAGTGCCGCCGCCAAGCACGACGATGGCGTCGGCAGGCCGGGCGCGCGCATCGACCGCATACGGCTCGCCTTCGAGCTGGCGCATCAGCGCATCGCTGACGTAGGGCGTGGCAAGCAGCCAGAGCACTGCAAACGCGGCGAAGACCAGGACGCGGGCGATGCGCGGCCGCTTGTGCCACAGCCACAGTCCGGCCGCCGCAAGGAGCAGCAGATCGAGTGGCGGCAGCAGCAGGGCGCTGACCAGATTGATGAGGAGATAAGACCAGGACATGTTTGCGGATGGGAAGTGTTGGTGGCGCGGCATTATCGCAGAAGGGATGCGTGGCGCGGCTTCATAAAAGAATCATCCTGCTGTCATCAGGGTGTGACACGGCGCTACGACACTGCGGCGCATGAAAAGGGACATCCCTATAAATCCGTTTTGCGGGCGAATCGCGGCGTCGCGTGCTCGTTCGCGCCTCGCCTATCTGTTCGATATGTCTCGTTACTCGCTGCGCGGCTCCTTGCGCTTCATCCCGCAAAGCCGAATTTTTAGAAGTGTCCCAAAGGCATTGAGACTCTGGCGCTGGTGGTTGCCGCTGCTGTTGTGCAGCAACGATGCCTTTGCGTGGGGGCTTTACACCCATGTCTATTTTGCCCAGTTGCTGTTGTGGGCGATCCCGCTCACCGATGCGCGCTTCCGCAAAGCGGTGGCCGCCTATCCCAGGCTGGTGCTGGCCGGCGCCTGCCTGCCCGACCTGGCATTGCTGAGCGAGCGTCCGTGGGGCGAACCGTTCTCCACCACGCACCAGTGGCAGCGCGCGCGCAAGCTGCTGGACGATGCGCGGAGCGACGAGGAGCGCGCGCTGTCGCTCGGTTTTGTCAGCCATCTGCTGGTCGATGTCATCGCGCACAACCATTTCGTCCCGGCGCACGAGAAGATGTGGGGCAACGTTCCCGTGTTGACGCATGCCGCGTGCGAGTGGGCAATGGACATGCATCTGCGCGAACAGATCTTTGCCGAGCCCGGCGAGCTGATGGTCAGTCATCGCAACGAGCTGGCCGACTATGTGGCGCAGCATTTTGCCTGCCCGGATGCGGTGGCGAGACGCGGAGTGGTCGTGCTGGCGGGGGCGGAGCGATTGCTGCGTGCCAGTCATCTGTCCCAGCTTTGTTATCGCGGCGCGAAGCTGCTCGACGGCGGCCTGTCGCGCCGCTTCGACTATTACCTGGGCGAGACCGGCGCTCGCCTCGCGCACATCGACCGCATCCTCTCGGGCGAAGTGCCGGTGTGGGATGCCAACCCGCATCCCGACGACCCTGTCATCCGCCGGCGCATCGAACTGCTGCGCCCGCGCGAGTTGCGCCACCGCATGCCCTTGCCGCAGGACGTGTTCAGCCTGGCTTGAATGACTGGGTATCTAGATTGCCAAGGAGGCCAATGCGATCATCGCGCCCAGCGCCGCACCGGCCAGCACGTCGCTGGGGTAGTGCAGGCCGAGGACGGGGCGGGAGAGGGCGACCAGGGTCGAGAACGGCACCAGCAGCCAGAACAGGCCGGGGTAGTAGGCGAGGGCCACGATGCAGAACACGGTGGCGTGCAGGGTGTGGCCGGAGGGGAAGCTGAACTGGTCCAGCGTCTTGCCCATGCACTGGATGGCAGGATAGACGTTGAACGGGCGCGGGCGCAGGGTCTTGCCCTTGATGAGTTTGTACAGCACGGTTCCGACGAGGCCTGCGCCCAGCATGTGCAACAAGGCGGGCAGCGCGGCATAGCCGTCCTGCAGCAGGAAGGAGATCATCAGCGCATACCAGAACACGCCGTCGCCGAGTCGGCTGGCGAGGCGGAACAGATTGCGCACGGTGAAGTTGCGGCTGCGCCGGTTGCAGAAGGCGCAGAGCTCGGCGTCCCAGCGGCTAATCCGTTGCAGCGGTAAGTTCGGGTTGGCCATGGTTCGCTCCCTGTGAACGCGCGGTGTCGGCCAGCACGGATTCCATCTGGCCCATGATGTGCTCCCAGGTCAGCGCTGCCACGGTTTCCCGTGCCGCCAGTCCGAGTCGGCGCACGCGCGGCAGATCGTTTGCCAGTGTGCGCGCTTCGGCGATGAAGGCATCGCTGTCGGCATAGGTCGCCAGCAGGCCGTTCACGTCGTGCCTGATGTGCTGCTGCGCGGCGGCGTAGTTGTAGGCGAGCGTGGCCAGGCCGCTGGCCATCGCTTCCACTGTCACGTTGCCGTAGGTCTCGGTCAGACTGGGGTAGAGGAAGATGTCGCCGGAAGCATAGTGGCGCGCCAGCGCCTCGCCGGTCTGCATGCCGGCGAAGATCACGTGCGGATGCTGTTTCTCCAGTTCGGCGCGTGCCGGCCCGTCGCCCACCATCACCAGTTGCATCCGCGGGTCCAGCCGGCGCATCTGCTCGAACGCCTGGATCACCACATGCAGGTTCTTTTCCGGCGCGAGACGACTGACCAGCATCACGACTGCCGTGTCGTCATCCGCTTGCCATGAGGCGCGAAGTTCCGCATCGCGCTTCGCCGGGTGGAACAGTTCGGTATCCACCCCGCGCGACACCACCAGCACGTTCTGGTAGCCCTCGTGTTCCAGTTGCTGCTGCAGCGAAGCCGTGGGCACCAGGGTGCACGCGGCCTTGTTGTGGAAATGGCGCAGGTAGGCGGCGATCGGCTTCTTCAACAGACCGATGCCGTAGTGCTGCGTGTAGTTGTGGAAGTTGGTGTGGAAATCCGTGCTCACCGGGATTTCCAGCTTGCGCGCGGCCGACAGCGCCGACCAGCCGAGCGGACCTTCGGTGGCGATGTGCACCACGTCCGGACGCTGCGCGCGCCATAGCTTGAGCAGCAGGTTCTTCGCCGGCAAACCGGATTTCAGTTCGGGGTAGCCGGGGATGGGCATGCCGCCGACCAGCGTTTCGGCATAGTTGCCCGCGGCGGCCGGCGCGTCCTGTTTGCCCTGGCGCGGGCGGATCATGTGGATGCGGTGGCCGCGCTTGAGCAGACCGTGCACCATGCGTCCGATGGTGATGGCCACGCCGTTCACTTCCGGCACGTAGGTTTCGGTGACCAGCGCGATGGAGAGCGCGGGATTGACCTGGATGGTTTCGTTCGGTGTATTCATGGCGCGCATCGTGGCGCGCGCGTGTGAAGTTTTGATTAAATCCAGTTGAAGAGTTGATGACAGTGGAAGAACTTTTGCCCCGCGTCAGAATATTTCGCCGCCGCACGTGCCTGGCGAAGGGATCGGTGACGAACGGCGTGAGCCGGGTGTCGCCGGATCAGGATTTCGGGTCGGTCTTGCGCCGTTTCTGTTTCGCTTCGATGCTGGAGTTCAGTTCCTGCATGTTTCTGCGCCACTCTTCCAGTTGTTCGTCCTCCAGTTCGAGCTGGATCGCCAGGGCCTCATCGCGCGTCAGCTTCTCGTTGCGGAGCCGCTTGGGAAGTTTGCCGCTCATCCGGGAAAGCAGGCGTTCCGCCTCATCCTCGGACAGTTCGAGTGCCTTGGCTTCGTATTCGGGTTTGCTCATCTTGCCCATTGCGATATTCCTTTCCTTCAGTTCAACAATATCAGCGCCCATACCACAAGCACGTTGACCAGGCTCACCAGCACGGCGGCGCTGCCGATGTCCTTGGCGCGCTTGGCGAGGTCGTGGCTGTCGAGCGAGATGCGGTCCACGGTGGCTTCGACAGCGGAGTTGAGCAGCTCGACGATGATGACCAGCAGCACGCTGCCGATCATCAGCGCCTTGCCGAACGCGCTGACCGGCAGCCACAGCGCGAGCGGAATGAGGATGGCGGCGAGCAGCGCTTCCTGGCGGAAGGCGTCTTCATGTTTGAACGCGGCGCGGAAACCGGCCAGCGAGTAGCCGAAGGCGTTGCACAGGCGCACGAGGCCGGTCTTGCCTTTGTAGGGACTTTGCAATTGCTGCTCCTGTATCGAAATCATTTTCACTCTAGCAGATAAACACAGAAAAAAACGCGCACCGTACAGCATGCGCGCGAGGGGGAGAGAACATGAAAATGGTTATGCCGCTTTGCGCATGAAGTGCTTGGCGTAGCGCGCGTTCAGGCGCGATACCGGCAGCAGGATGAACAGGTCGGCGCAGTTGAAGTCAGGGTCCCATGCCGGTTCGCCGGCGATGTAGGCGCCGAGGCGCAGGTAGCCTTTGATCAGCGGCGGGATGGAAACTTCCAGATTCCGGTTCAGCGATTCCAGCGGCAGGCGGCAGTGCGGGAATACGGTGTATTCAGAAGGCGCCGCATGCAACTTGTGCAGCTTGTTGTACACGCTGGCGGCATAGTGGCCGCCGTCGGCCATGCTGATGCTGGCGCAGCCGATCAGGTATTCGTGGCTGTGGCGGCCGATGTAGTCGGCGAGGCCGCTCCACAATTGGGTGATGGTGGCGCCGTCGCGGTAGTCCGGATGCACGCACGAGCGTCCCACTTCCACCATGCGAGCGCGCAGGTTCTGCAGGCGCGACAGGTCGAACTCGGTCTCGGAGTAGTAGCCGCCCGCGATGACAGCCTGCTCGGGCGGCAGGATGCGGTAGGTGCCGACGACCTTGGCGTTGCCGTGGTCGCGCACCAGCAGGTGATCGCAGTACCGGTCGAAACGGTCGATGTCCAAACCGAGGTCGGCGCTGGGCAGGTTGGCGCCCATCTCTTCGCCGAATACCTTGAAGCGGATGCGCTGGGCTTCGGTGATCTCCGCCACGGAACGCGCCAGGCTGAAGGTGAGACGGCGCGAGGCATCCTGTTTCTGTTGCTGATGGATCAGGTCAAGCATCGTTGTGCTCCTATCGTGTCGATGCGAGCAGGTTAGCGTCCGATTGTTGCACCGGGGTTAACGCACAATGAAGATTGTATGACTCGGCCTGGGTCAGCGCGGCGGCGATGTGTCGGTGTGCGAGTTGCGCCAGTTCGCGCCGTTCGAAAGCGGCGGCATCGAGCGGCGGCGTGGCGACCACGCGCACGTGCAGCACAGCTGTGTTGAGCAGGGTCCATAGCGAGGCGCCGAAGGAGAGGTCGCCGCAGTAGGCGGCGGCGGTGCTGCGTTCCCCGTTCTCGTCCTGGTAGCGCAATGCCAGAGGATGTAGCGCCACCTTCGCATCGATGGCGGGTTGCAGCAACGAGGCGTGGAAGTGCGCGACCTGCGCGCCATCGGTGCTGGTGCCTTCGGGAAAAACGGCGAGGCATTCGCCTTGCCGCATCAGCGCGCTCAACTGCGTGTTCATGCGCGACGCAGCGCGCGCGTTGCCGCGCTCGATGAACAGGGTGTTCGCCCGTGCGCACAGCCAGCCGATGGCGGGCCAGCGCCGCACTTCGGATTTGGCGACGAAGCACATCGGCATTACGCTGTTCAATACGAACACATCCAGCCAGGAGATGTGGTTGCTGACGATGAGGCCGCCACGCGAAACTGGATTTTCTGCCGTTTCCAGTTTGACATTGAAGATGGTGAGCAGGTCGGCAGACCAGTGTTGCAGGATGCGGCGGCGCATCTTTGCTGGCAGGCGCGGATAGATCGCGGCCATGAGCAAACCGTAACCGATGTGCAATGAGAGACGAAATGCGCGGAACAGGGCGACAAACTTTTGCCGCATGTGTTCAGTCCAGCGAGAACACGAACAGCGTGCAGAAGAAACTGAGCGTGGCATCGAAGCCCCGCGTCAGCAGTAGCAGGGAGATGCTGCTGTCTGGTGCGGTGCGGCAGGACGCAGGACGGTCGGTTCGCTTCATGGGATTCCTTCAGGGGGTGTGCGTGAGGGTGCGCTGTTCCACGAACAGGCTGTTGCCGTGGGTCTTCTTTGCCATCTTCTTGGCATCGGTCATGGTGGCGGAGACTTCGTGGTGCGAGGAAAACTGGCCGGGCTCGACGCGGATTGCTCCTATGGACAGGCTGGTGAGCGGATGGAACCTGATCGTGCCGTCGCGCCCTTCGCTGGTGTAGCCGCCGGCGCTCAGGTGATCCGCGTTGAACATCAGCGAGGCGGCCTGTTCGAACGAGCGCAGCGCCTGTTCGCAGCGCGTTTGCCAGTCGCGGCTCTGCATCAGCAGGATGAAATCGTCGCCGCCGATGTGGCCGATGAAATCCAGCTTGGGATCGCAGGCCCAGCTCAACACGCGGGCGGTGAGCTGGATCATCTCGTCGCCCTTGCGGTAGCCATAGGTGTCGTTGAAGGGTTTGAAATAGTCGAGGTCGCAGTAGCAGGCGACGAATGGCGTGTTGGCCTGTAACAGCCGGCCGATGTGTTCGTTGATCGGCACGTTGCCCGGCAGCAAAGTGAGCGGGTTGGCGTAGCGGGCCGCCTCCAGTTGCATCTGCGTCAGCTCGCGCAGCAGGGCCTGGCCCGAGGCGACCCCGATGTAGCGTCCGCCTGCGGTGATGATGAAGCCTTCGGCGAAATGGCGGTCTTCCGATGCGGCGAGGAAATGGCTGAGTTCCTGCACCGGCATGCTCTTCTCCACCAGTAGCGGCGGGTTCTGGATCAGTTCCATGCAGGATTTGCGGCCGTGCAGTTCGCGCTGGTACGGCTTGGCGAAGCGGTCGATGAAGCTGTAGCGGTTGATGAGGCCCACCGGCGTTCCGCTATTGACCACCGGGATGGCGCGCAAGGCGGGATCGGTATTGAAGCGGTCGAAGATGTGCTCGATCAGCGTATCCGGTCGCACCGGCTCAATGTAGCTCAGCAGTTTTTGCGCGGTGGTCTGGGCGTTGGCCGTGCACGCGGCGTCCGGAAAGATGGAGATGCTGGAGGCGTTGAGGATGCACCCGGTCTCGGTGGAGGCGAGCAGCGGCGGCGTGGGACTGGGGCGCGCGATGAAGTAACCCTGGCCGAGCGCGATGCCGAGGTCTTTCACCACTTTCAGTTCGGCTTCGGTCTCGATGCCTTCGGCGATGACGCTCGTGCCGCAGCTCTCGGCGATGCTCTGGATGGACTTGAGGAATTGCAGCTTGATCGGGTCGCGGTCCACGCCCTGCACGAAATGCATGTCGATCTTGATGAATTCGGGGCGCAGTTCGGACCACAGGCGCAGGCTGGAGAAACCCTCGCCCAGATCGTCGATGGCGATCTTGAAGCCCATGCCCCGGTAATGCAGCAGCGCGCTGCGCATGCCGTCGAAGTCGAAGGTGGGCTGGTTCTCGGTGATCTCGATGACGACGCGCGACGGATCGATCTGCAGTTGTTCAAGAAATGCCAGCGTCTGGCCGTTGCGGAAACTGGGCTGCGTCAGCGTCTGCGGACTGACGTTGAGGAAGAGCAGGCCGGGCAGGTCTTGCCGGGCGAAACTTTCCAGCACGGTGTGCCGTGCGAGCATCTCGACTTCCAGCGCCAGCCCGCCGCGTTCGGCGGTTCCGAACAGGTTGGCGGGCGAATGCAGCGGGCTGTTGGCGGGACCGCGAATCAGTCCTTCGAAACCGAGGAACTCGCCGCGCTTGAGGTCGATGATGGGCTGGAACAGCGCATTCAGGCGGCGGTGTTCGATGATTTCACGGAGTGGCGCCATGCTGTGTTCAACGGTGAGGCGCGGTGGCGTTCCCGCCAAAAAATTCGTTCTGGCAATGGTGCGGTATTGCTCCAAAGGTAGAATGTCAGGCATGTGATCCTCTTCTTCCAGAAGTTCGGGGAGGAGAAGATAGCCGGCGCTTGTTACGCGGATATGACGGGAAGAAGATGGAACTGCTGGGATTGAGACACCGGCCCTCGGGCGAGAACACACGCTTCACCGGTGCGGACCGGACGTTCGCGGAATACATGCGGGGCCGGCGCGATATGCTGCAGCGGCTGCACGCCGGCAAGAACGAGGCGGAGTGCTATGTCGAAGGCAACGCGCCGTTCGAGCTGTTTCCCTCCGGCGATTTTCAGCGCGGGCGCGGCAAGTCTTGCCGACGCGGCATCCTGCTCACCCACGGCTTGTCCGATTCGCCGTATCACATGCGCCACCTTGCCGCGTTTTTTCAGCGCAACGGCTTCCGCGTGCTGGCGCTGCTGTTGCCGGGGCACGGCACGCAGCCCGGCGATCTGCTCGATGTGCGCTGGCAGGATTGGGCGCAGGCGGTGGCCTACGGTGCCGATTGTCTGGCGGCGGAAGCGGATGAGTTGTACTTGGGCGGGTACTCGGCCGGCGGCGCGTTGAGCGTGCATCATGCGGCTCGGGATGCGCGGGTGCGCGGCCTGTTCCTGTTTTCGCCCGCGCTGGAGATCACGGCGCGCGCGCGCTGGGCCAATCTGCACAGGATATATAGCTGGCTTGCGCCGGCAGCGGCGTGGGTGAATGTGGCGCTGGACAGCGACCCCTACAAATATGAATCGTTCTGCAAGAATGCGGCGGCGCAAATGCATGCGCTGACGCGGGCGCTGCCTGCGGGCGGATTGGACATACCCGTGTTTGCCGCGGCCAGCGCGGACGATGCGACCGTGCATGCTGCCGCCACCTTGCGTTTTGTGCAGCAGGTGCGCCACCCGCTGCGGCATCTGGTCTGGTATGCGCATGCCGATCCAAAGTTGCCGGATGTGGAATGGGTGAACAGTTTTCTGCCGCAACAGCGCATCGTTTCCGGCGCACACACGGCGGTCGTGATGGCGCCGGACGATCCGCACTATGGGGTACACGGAAGCTATGCCAATTGCCTGCACTATGCGCTGGAAGCCCAGCGCCATGCGGCCTGCCTGGCTGCGCCGCAATGGTGGGGCGAGGTGCTGCCGCAATATCTGGCGCGCGGCGTATTGCGGCGCCTGACCTGGAATCCGCACTATGCGGCACTGGAGACGGCCATGCGGGGATTCATCGAGGGATTGCCATGACATTGATCTATGCCCATCGCGGCGCCCGGCGCGAGGCGGCCGAGAATACGCAAGGCGCGTTCGACAAGGCGCTGGCCTATCCGATCGACGGCATGGAGACGGACATCCAGTTGAGCCGCGACGGCGCGGCAGTGCTGTGGCACGACGACGATCTGCATAAACTCGGCTTGCCCGGCCGGCGCATCGATGATTTCACGCTGGCCGAGTTGGGCGCGCTGGATTTCGCGGCGCACTTTACCGGCGCGGCGCAAGCCGCCGGGGTCATGCGCTTGCGGGATTTTGTGGCGGCCTATCATGCGCGGTGCGCCTTGCTGCTCGAGATCAAACGCTACCCCGGCGAACCCGCGCTGCGGCAGCAGGCCAAAGTGCAGCAGACGTTGGATGCCGCCCGGGAATGCGGGGATACCCGCATTCTTGTGTCTTCGTTCGACTTGGAGTCGCTGCTCCTTGCGCATCGCATCGCGCCGGATTTCCCGCTGATCCTCAATCTGGAGCCGGAACACGATGCGGATTTCGCGCGGCGCATGCTGGCGGCACACACCTGGTTGCACGGACTGTGCGTGCATATCGCCACGCTCGATCAGCGCATGCTGGATGCGGTGCGCGCGCATGGCAAGACACTTGCGGTTTATACCTGCAACAGCGACGAGCAGATCGGTCGCGCATTGCGGCTCGGGGTGGACATCCTGATCAGCGATCTGCCGCACAAGGCATTGCTGATGAGGAACGCATGAAGCGCGATTTCGCGGCGCTGGACGCCGCCTTCGACCTGCTCGTCTGCGGCGGCGGCATCTATGGCGCATGGACCGCCTACGATGCGGCACTGCGCGGTCTGAAGGTCGCGCTGGTGGAGCAGGGCGATTGGGCGGGCGCCACGTCCTCCGCGTCGAGCAAGCTGATCCACGGCGGGCTGCGCTATCTGGAGACTTACGATTTCAGGCTGGTGAAGAAGGCGCTGAAGGAGCGGCAGCGATTGCTGGAAATCGCGCCGCACCGGGTCTGGCCCTTGCGCTTCGGCGTGCCGGTCTATGCCGGCAGCCGCAACGGGATGCTGAAACTCAAGGCGGGGCTGACCCTGTACGACGCGCTCGCCAATTTCCCGCCGGCGCCGATGCGCCATCGCCGTCACGGTGCGAGGGATTTCCATGCGCATTTTTCTTTTCTTGCCGCCCAGGGATTGCGCGGCGGCTACACCTATGGCGATGCGCAGACCGACGATGCGCGACTGGTGCTGGAGCTGGTGGCGGGGGCGATGGCGCGGGGCGCGGTGTGTGTGAATTACGCCCGGGTCGAGTCATGGAACGTGCAGGGCGGAATAGTGTGCGGCGCAACAGTGCGGGATGTGATCGGCGGCACGACGCAAGCGGTGCGCGCCAGGCAATGCGTGAGCGCGAACGGGCAGTGGCTCGCGACCGGCGATGCGGGTCGCGCCTGGTGCCGCTTGAGCAAGGGTGTGCATCTGGTGTTGCCCGCACTGCCGGCGGAGGAGGCGGTCCTGCTCACGGCAAAAGCAGACGGACGCGTGTTCTTCCTCATTCCCTGGTACGGGCGCACCCTGCTGGGCACGACCGATACCGATTTCCGGGCCGACGTGAACCGGGTGGCTGTCGAGCAGGCCGACATCGACTACCTGCTGGCGGCCGCCAATTCATACTTGCAACAGGCATGGACACAGCGGGACGTGATCGCCGCGTATGCCGGACTGCGCGTGATGAAGCGGAGCGCTGCCGCGCATCCCTCTGCAGCCAGCCGCGATTGGGAATTGAAGACCGATGACACCGGACTGCACCATGCGGTCGGCGGCAAGATCACTTCCGCGCGCGAAGATGCGGCGGCAATCGTGGATACGGTGTGCGCGCGGCTCGGTGTGGGGGCGGCCTGCACCAGCGGGGCGCACGGCCTGCCTTGGAAACCGCAGCAGGATTTTGCCGCTTGGACGGCGGACATGCTGTTGCGGGCGCAAAAACTCGGCATCGATGGCGAGA
>JAVHSB010000161.1:0-13330 GCA_036171955.1 Sideroxydans sp. | reverse complement strand
ACAGCAAGCGCACCCCCGGGCAGGACATCTTTCTGCTGAGCAACGATGGCAAGGTACTGTCCGGCCCGGAAGCGGCATGGTCCGATTTCGGCGGCATGGCGCCCGACACCCTGCGTCATATCAAGTCGGGTGCAAAATCCGGTTACCACATTGAGCGATTCGGCAACGGGCGCACCTATCTGGTCGGCCATGCGACATCATCCGGCTATCGCGATTACAAAGGCTTTGGCTGGACCGCGCTGGTGCGCGAGGACATCACCACCGCGTTCGCACCGGCGCGCGCCCTACAGCGACATATCCTGACGGTGGGGGCGCTGGCCGGTCTGTTCTTCACCTGGCTATCCTGGTTGATGGCAGGGCGCATCGCACAACCTATCCGCCGCATCAGTCTGGCGGCGGAAAAAGTCGCGGCGGGTGAACTTGATTACGACGTTCCGCCGCAGGATAGCGACAACGAGGTCGGCCATCTGAGTCAGGCCATCCACGACATGGTGGCTAACCTGACGCGCGAGATCAAACAGCGGCGCGAGGCCGAGGCGGGGTTGCGCCTGTCGGCCAAGGTGTTCGAGCAGAACAGCGAGGCCATCATCGTCACCGATGCCGAGAACCGGATCGTGATGGTCAACCGCGCTTTTTGCGAGATCACCGGCTATACCGAGGCCGAGGTGCTGGGACGCAACCCGCGCTTCATGGCATCGGGCCGCCAGACTAGCCAGTTCTATCGCGCGATGTGGCAAGAGTTGCTGGAAAGAAACAACTGGCGCGGCGAAATATGGAACAAGCGCAAGAACGGCGAAGTCTTTCCCGAGTGGTTGACCATCAGCACCGTGCGCGACGAGCAGGGGACTATCACCCATTACATCGCCGTGTTCATCGATATCACCGAACGCAAGAAAGAGGAAGAACGCGTCATCCGGCTGGCCAACTACGACACCCTGTCCGGTCTGCCCAACCGCAACCTGCTGGCCGACCGCGTCGAGCAGGGCGTGGCGCAGGCCGAGCGTCATGGCAGCAAGCTGGCGATGCTGTTCATCGACCTCGACCATTTCAAGCACATCAACGATTCGCTCGGCCACGACATTGGCGACGAACTGCTGAAACAGGTGGCAGAACGTCTCAAGGGCTGTCTGCGCCGCACCGACACGCTGGCGCGCCAGGGCGGCGACGAGTTTATTGCACTGGTTACCGACATTGAAAGCGAGGGCGAGGCCGGGTATGTGGCGGAAAAGATGGTGTCCGCCTGCGCCAGCGGCTTTCTGGTCGACGGCAATCATCTGCATGTGACGCCCAGCATCGGCATCAGCATGTGCCCGGATGACGGCAATACCCAGGTGCAACTGATGCGCAACGCCGACCTCGCCATGTACCGCGCCAAGGATAGCGGGCGCAACCGCTTCGCTTTCTACGAGGAGCAGATGAACCGCAATGCGGTGGAACGCCTGCGCCTGGAGAACGATCTGCGTACCGCTATCGAGCAGCATCAGTTCCTGGTGTATTACCAGCCAAAGGTTTCGTGCGAGGGGAATCGGACGCTGGGTATGGAAGCCCTGTTGCGTTGGCAACATCCTGAGTTTGGTTTCGTCTCGCCGGCGGTATTTATCCCGGTGGCAGAGCAGGCCGGCCTGATCAACGAGATCGGCGACTGGGTGCTGCGCCAGGTCGTGTTGCAGCAACGCCTGTGGCAGACGACTGGCCGCGCCATTGTGCCGGTCGCGGTCAATCTTTCGGTGGCGCAGTTCCAGCAGCACGACCTGGTCGAGCGCATTCAGCGCATCGTGCGCGAGGGCGGGCTGGACGCGTGCCATATCGAACTCGAACTGACCGAAAGTATTTTGCTGGAACTGGGTTCCGGGAATATCGAAGTGCTGAATCGTCTCAATGAGAGCGGGTTCTCACTTGCGCTGGACGATTTTGGCACCGGCTATTCCTCGCTGTCCCGCCTGAAACGCTTGCCGATCAAGTTACTGAAGATAGACCAGAGTTTTGTGCGCGATATCGAGACGGATCCAAATGATCGCAGCATCGTGACGGCCACCGCAGCACTGGCGCATGCACTCAAACTGCGCGTGATCGCGGAGGGTGTTGAAACTCCGGGCCAGCTCGATTTCATTCGCGGCATCGGGTGCGATGAATATCAGGGCTACCTGTTCAGCCAACCGCTGCCGGCGGCCGAGGCAGTACGTTTCCTGGAATAATGCGATGCGCCTTAGCAACCGATTCCTGTTGTTGCGTGCGACCCGGCGGTTCGCGTTGTTGCTGCTGTTGTCGCTGCTGGCTTGCGGCGCACAGGCCGAGCAGGAGATCCGCATCGGTGTTTTGTCCTTCCGTTCGCTGGAGCAGACTCTGGCGCAATGGCAACCGACCATCGAACATCTGAATGCGCACATCCCCAAGGGATATCGCGTCACCCTGAAAACGATGTACTTTCCGGAACTGGACAAGGCGATCGACGAGAAAAGCCTGGATTTCGTGCTGACCAATCCGGAACACTATGTGACGATGCGCGCCGATCATGGCCTGACCGCTATTGCCACGCTGATGCCCCTGGCGGAAGGGCATCCGGTGGACAGTTTCGGCGGGGTGATTTTCACCCGGGCTAATCGGAATGACATCAACGACCTTGCCGACCTGCGCGGAAAAGTGATTTCTGCCGTCGCCGAGCAGTCTTTCGGCGCTTATCTGATCCAGCGCTGGGCCTTGTTCGAGCGGGGCATCCAGATCAGTGAGGCGAAACAGGTGCACTTCGCGGGATTGCCGCAGGACAAGGTGGTGCAGGGGGTGTTGGCCGGCGAGGCGGATGTCGGCTTTGTGCGCACCGGAATCCTGGAGAATCTGGTGCGTGAAAAGAAGATCGCGATGGGCGACTTCAAGGTGCTCAACCTGCAACCCCAAGAGCGTTTTCCGCTATTGTTGTCCACCGAGCTGTACCCGGAGTGGGCGTTCGCCGTGATGCCCTCGGTGCCGGAAAAGGTCATCAAGTCGATCTCGCTGGCGCTGCTCAATATCCAGCCGGGCACTGGCGCCGCCCAAGTCGGCAAGTATTACGGCTTCACCCCGCCGGGCAACTATGCCCCGGTCGAGGCGGTGATGCTGCGGCTCAAGCTGAATCCGGACCGGTTGGAGCAGTTCGACCTGGAAGATGTCGTGAGGAAATACGCCGTCAGGCTGATGTTGGCCGGTCTCTTGCTGATGATGGCGGTCGTCTTCACGGCCGGTTACCTGGCCCGCAAGAATCGGCAATTGAGGGTCAGCAACCGCCAGCGCGACCGGCTGGATGAGCAGCTCAAATCGATCAACGCATCGCTGGAAGAGAAAGTGTTGCAACGCACGCGGGCGTTGCTGGAGAGCGAGGCCCGATTTCGCCAGATGTTCGAGTGCCATTCCTCCCCGATGCTGCTCATCGACCCCGCCAGCGGCCAGATCGCGGATGCGAATGCCTCGGCAGCGCGGTTTTATGGCTATTCCATCCGGCAGATGCATGGCATGAACATTGCGTACATCAATACCCAGTCGCCGGAAGAGATCGCCGAGGAGCGGCGACAGGCAGAGAGTCAGGAACGCAACTATTTCATTTTTTCGCACCGCCTGGCGGATGGCTCCATCCGCTCGGTAGAGGTCTATTCGTCGCCGGTGGTGATCGACGGGAAAACGCTGTTGTTCTCGATCGTGCACGACATCACCGAGCGCAAGCAACTGCAAGACCAGATGCGTGATCTCGCTTTCTACGATCCACTCACCAAACTGCCGAATCGCCGCCTGTTGCTCGACCGGCTCGGCAAGGCGCTGGTTTCGTGTGCGCGCACCCGCCGCCACGGCGCTTTGATGTTCCTCGATCTCGATCATTTCAAAACGCTCAATGATCTGCACGGGCATGACATCGGCGACCGGTTGCTGGTCGAAGTTGGAGAGCGCCTCACGCAGTGCATCCGCGAGCAGGACAGCGCGGCCCGTTTCGGCGGGGACGAGTTCGTCGTGATGATCGAAGAGTTGTCTCGAAACTCCGGGGATGCCGCGGTGCAGGCCGAGAACATCGCGGAAAAGATTCGCGCGGCACTGGCCCAACCCTATCTCCTGAAACGGATGGCCAATGCAGGCGGCGAAGCGGAAACCATCACGCACCATTGTTCTTCCAGCATCGGCGTGACGGTCTTCCGCGACCACGGTGAAAGTCTGGAGCAGTTGCTCAAGTGGACAGACATGGCGATGTATCGCGCCAAGGAGGCCGGACGCAATGTGATCCGGTTCTTCGACCCCGAGATGCAGACGGCCATCGAGACGCGCGCCGCCCTTGAGAGAGATCTGCGCGTCGCGCTGGATCAGCGCCAATTCAGTTTGTTCTATCAGATCCAGGTGGATGCTCGCGGCAAGCCGCAGGGCGCGGAGGTGTTGCTGCGCTGGATGCATCCGGAGCGCGGCATGGTATCGCCCGCCCAGTTCATTCCTTTGGCCGAAGAGACGGGATTGATCCTGCCCATCGGGGCATGGGTGCTGGATACTGCCTGTGCCCGCCTCAAGCAATGGCAGGGCAGGAAGCCGTTCAATGGCCTGACGCTGTCGGTCAACGTGAGCGCACGCCAGTTCCGCCAGGCTGATTTCGTCGCGCAGGTAAAGGAAACCGTGGCCCGCCATGGCATCGATCCGATGACACTCAAACTCGAACTGACCGAGAGCCTGGTGTTGGATAACATAGACGACACCATCCGCAAGATGAAGGCACTGAAGGAAATCGGAGTGCGTTTCTCGATGGACGATTTCGGCACCGGATATTCCTCATTGTCATACCTCAAACGCCTGCCGCTGGATCAGCTGAAGATAGACCAGTCCTTCGTGCGCGATCTCGCGACCGATCAGGGCGACAAGGTGATGGTGATGACCATCGTCGATCTGGGCATGAACTTCGAGGTGGATGTGATCGCCGAGGGGGTGGAGACGGAGGCACAATTCAAATTGCTGCACCGCTATGGCTGCACCAGCTTCCAGGGCTATCTGTTCAGCAAGCCGGTTCCGGTGGAAGCATTTGAAGCGCTGATTGTCGAACAAGCCGTCAAGCAAACCCTTTTCTGACAGCGTGCGGCCGCCGGAAGAAAAGTCATTGCGCGCGCCCGCAAATAGCCGGACCAAACTGCTTTATCCCGCTATTTCTGCCCACTATGCGATTCCTCAAATCGCGCTAGAATCGCGCCCGCTTGAAAACAGGCAATCGATCGGGGGCGTGATGGGACAGATCAGGATTTGGGACATGCCGTTGCGGCTGTTTCACTGGTTTTTGGTGGCGGGATTCGTGCTGGCGTATGTGACGGCCGAAGTCGGCATCCTGGCTGCACACGTGCTGATCGGCTATGGCCTGATCGCCTTGCTTGGTTTTCGCCTCGTCTGGGGTTTTTCCGGTTCCCGCTATTCCTGTTTTCGTTCCTTCCTCTTTGCTCCCGCCGAGACCGTTGCTTATGTGCGCTCCCTGCGCGGCGGACATCCGCTGCATTACTACGGACATAATCCGGCGGGTGCGCTGATGGTGTTTGCTCTGCTGGCTGTGCTGGCGACGATCTTTATTTCGGGCCTGGTCACCCTGGCAGTGATCGATTTCGAGGGGCCGCTACTGTTCCTGGCCAATGCGGTGGGCGACGATTCCGCCTATTTCGTGCGACATGCGCATGATTTTCTGGTCAATCTGGCGTTGTGGCTGGTCGCGCTGCATCTGCTGGGGGTGGTCGGCGGCAGCATCCAGCACCGGGAGAACCTGGTGCGCGCGATGGTGACCGGCATGAAGCGCAAGGTTTGAGGACGGGCCTCGCGCGAAGGATTTTTTGAACGGGTGGAACTTTCTTTCATTCGGCCTCTCTGTGGCGGGGCGCCGAAATTTTTTGCAGGGGAAATCGATGCGGGGAACGGGAATCATCAAGGGGGCGTTGGCTGCCATGTTGCTCTGGGCGGGCGGGGCAGGCGCGCAGGAAACGACACTCGACACCGCCACTCCGGCACAGGTCTATGCCCTTCATGCGCAGCCGCTGTTGCTGGCCGCCAGCGAGCAGGTGGCCGCACCTGAACAAGCGGTTGCACCGGTCCAACCGGCGCAGCCTTCTTTCGAGCCGCCGCTCGTGAGCGGCAGCAACATCCATCTGGTGCTGGGGCTATCCACCATTGCTGCGGCGGCGGCGACCGCCGCCACCGCCCCTGAAGGTTGCGAGCACAATTGTCCGAATCCACCGCCGCCGCGCGAGACCAACGGCACACACGCCAAGCTGGCCAAGACCACCATTGCGCTGGCGGCGGCCACCATCGCTTCCGGTCTGGTCACGCACTGGGACGATTTCGCGCTGGCGGATGGGCTGACCGATCCCGACAATCTGCACGTTCTTTTCGGCATCACGGGTGCGGCGCTGATGGCATATGCGGTCAACAAGTCTGCCAATTCGACCAGTCAGGTGAGCCATGCCGGCATCGCGGAGCTGGGCGCGCTGGGGATGCTGGTCGGCATCAAAATGACATGGTAGGAGTGAACGGGATGAAAAACGGAATGAGAAAAATAATCGCGTTGCTGGGTGTTTGCGGTTTGCTGTTTTCGACGATAGCGGCTGCCACACCGGAGAGCGATGTGCTGTTGCAAAAATTTTGGGCCGAAGGCGCCGGCGCGGCCAATCCGGAGAAGGGCCGCACGGACTGGGCCCGCGAGGTCATGGTCAAGGACGAGAAGCTGTCCTGTTCGACTTGTCATACCACCAATCTGGCGCAGGAAGGCAAGCACCACACGACCGGCAAAACGATCGGTCCGATGTCGATGCGCACCAATCCGGAGCGCTATACCAGTGTGAAAAAGATGGAGAAATGGTTCAAGCGCAATTGCCTCGATGTGCTGGGCAGGGAATGTTCGGCGCAGGAGAAGACCGACTTCCTCACATTTTTGCTGACCCAATGAGCCCGGAGAAAACGATGCGAATGCAATCTTTGCCAATACTGCTGTTGAGCCTGCTGGCCTTGTTTTCCGGACCGGCCATGGCCGAGGAGACTTTCTTGAACTGGCTGGCGAACCCGTTGCGCCAGAAGGAAGTCGCACCGGTGGTTAACCCGACCTGGCAGGAAGAATGCGGTTCCTGCCATTTCGCCTATCAACCCGGCCTGCTCCCTTCGCAGTCCTGGGAGAAATTGCTGGATGCCGGGGCGCTGGCGAACCACTTCGGCGACAACGCCGAGCTGGATGCCGATGCCCTGAAGGTTATCCGTGCCTATGCGCTGGAGAACGCGGCGGACAAATCCTATGCCAAGCGTGCGCGCAAGATCGCGAAGGCGACCGAGAATGGCGAGGCGCCGTTGCGCATCACCGAGGTTCGCTATATCAAACGCAAGCACCACGAGATCCCGGAACGCATGATCAAGGGCAACAAGGATGTGAAGTCATTGAGCTATTGCGATGCCTGCCACACGCAGGCCAACAAAGGCGTATTCGACGAGGACACCGTGCGCGTCCCCAACTATCCCGACTGGGAAGACTGATAGCCCTCCTGTCGATGGAAAGGGAAAAGGCAGCTGCGGCTGCCTTTTTTCATGGCGATATAGGCCGCAGGGCCTATCGTCTTTTTGCCGTGCCGCGTTATAGTTCGGCGGCGTCCCGGCTTGGGGCGTGCAATCGGGAGAGACCGTGCAGACGCAACAGGATCATGCATTCGAATTCGGCGGCGAGGGTTGGGAGTATTTCAGGATATGGATCGTCAACCTGCTGCTGACCATCATGACTCTTGGCATCTACAGCGCCTGGGCCAAGGTGCGCCGCCTGCAATACTTCTACCGCAATACGAAGTTGGCCGGCGCCAGTTTCGAATATCACGGCACGCCCATCGCCATCCTCAAGGGCAGGCTGATCGCGTTTGCGCTGTTCGTGTTCTACACCGTGGCGGGCAAACTGAATCCCCTGCTGGGCATCCTGATCGCATTCCTGATCGCCGCCGTGATGCCCTGGCTGATCGTGCGCTCTCTGCGTTTCAAGCTCTACAACAGCAGCTACCGCGGCCTGCGTTTCGGTTTCGCCGGCAGCGACGGCGCGGCCTATGCGGTATTCCTGCTGCTGCCCATCCTGACCGTGCTGACCCTGTTTCTGCTGGCGCCGTTCACGCATTTCAAGATCAAGCAGTACCAGCACAACAACAGCCGCTTCGGCGACACCTTCTTCCGCTTCGATGCCACTGCGGGGAATTTCTACGGCATCTACCTGCGCGCGTTTGGCTGGCTGCTGCTGGCAGGCATCCTGTTCTCCGTTGCGGTTGCGGGCATGCCATTGCTGGGCTTGCTGCTGCCCCTGATTTATCTGTATGCGGCAGCTTATTTCGCGGTTCGTCTGCCGAATCTGGTCTGGAGCAGCACCGGCCTCGGCGAGCACGATCTGTACAGCCGCATGCAGATCAGCGGATACCTCAAAATATTGCTGACCAACCTGCTCGGCATCGTGTTCACGCTTGGCCTGTTCATCCCCTTCGCGCAGGTGCGCATGGCGCGCTACAAGCTTTCCTGCATGGGTCTGCTGGCACAGGGCGACCTGGGCGCGTTCGTGGCCGGACAGGTGCAGGCCGACAGCGCCACCGGCGAAGAGACCGCCGAGATGTTCGACGTCGATATCTCGCTTTGATATGGTCGCTGCGCACTATTTCGATGGACGGACCAGCGCTGCACAGCAAGTGGCGCTGACACTCGACGGCGGGCGGCTGGTGATGCGCGGTGAAATTGCGTCGCGCGAATGGCCGTTGCGGCAGGTCAAGGTCTCGGAACGGTTGGGGGATACGCCGCGCCGCCTCGAACTGCCGGATGGCGGCCATTGCGAGGTGACCGACCATGCCGCGCTCGATGCCCTGCTGACGCAGGGCGGATATCGCCGCAACTGGCTGGACCGCATGCAGCACAGCCTGCGCTGGGCTTTGCTTTCGGCCGTGTTGGTCGTCGCCGTGTTTGCCGCAGCCTATCGCTACCTGCTGCCGTGGTGCGCCGAAGTCATCGCGCAGCGCATCCCGCCGGCACTGTTGCAGCAGATGGGCGCATCTTCGTTGCAGACGCTGGACCGGTTGCTGCTCCAACCCAGTCGTCTGCCGGCCGGGCGACAGCAAGCCTTGCGTACAGCCTATGCAAAAATGGCCGCCTTGCCCGGCGCGCAGCTCGATTACCGCATCGTATTCCGCAGCGCGCCAAAGATCGGCCCCAATGCCTTCGCCTTGCCGGACGGCAACATCGTCATGCTGGACGAACTGGTCGCACTGACGCAGGACGACGATGAGATATTGGCGGTGCTGGCGCACGAGCGCGGCCATGTAGAGCAGCGCCATGCCTTGCGCATGGTATTGCAGAGTTCGGCGGTGGGGCTGGCGATGACCTGGTACATGGGCGACGTCAGTTCACTGCTCGCCACCGTGCCCGCGATGGTGATGCAGGCCAGCTATTCGCGCGACATGGAGCGCGAGGCGGACGACTATGCGGTGCGCATGCTGCGGCTGAATGGCCTGTCGCCCTGCCTGCTCGGCTCCGTTCTGGACAAGCTGGAGGCTGCTCGCCCGCAGGCGCAACAGCGGGAAGCCGCGAATGGCGGCAGGGTGATGGATTATCTGGCGAGCCATCCCGCGACTGCGGAGCGGTCTGCGGCGTTATGCGCGCGGTGAACTGCGGTTGCGCGGGATGAGTATCAGCGCCGTCCAGCTTGTGTTTGCACGATGTCCAGCGCGACCGCTTCGGCCACCTCGATGCCGTCCACGCCGGCCGACAAAATCCCGCCCGCATACCCTGCGCCTTCGCCGGCCGGGTAAAGCCCTTTGATGTTGATGCTCTGGTAATCCTCGCCGCGCTTGATGCGCACCGGCGACGAAGTGCGCGTTTCCACGCCGGTGAGCACGGCATCGTCCATGTCGAAACCCTTGATCTGTTTGCCGAACGCGGGCAGCGCTTCGCGGATCGCGGCGATGGCGTAGTCGGGCAGGGCGGTGGAGAGGTCGGTTGGCGTCACGCCCGGCGTGTAGGAGGGCGCGACTTCGCCGAGTTCGGTCGATGCGCGACCGGCGAGAAAGTCGCCCACGCGCTGCGCCGGCGCGTTGTAGTTCCTGCCGCCCAGCTCGAATGCGCGCGCTTCCAGTTTGCGCTGCAACTCGACGCCCGCCAGCACGTCGTCGGGATAGTCCTCCGGGGTGATTCCGACCACGATGCCGCTGTTGGCG
This sequence comes from Sideroxydans sp., assembly GCA_036171955.1. Classification (GTDB taxonomy): domain Bacteria; phylum Pseudomonadota; class Gammaproteobacteria; order Burkholderiales; family Gallionellaceae; genus Sideroxyarcus. The sequence continues at coordinate 3,149 of JAVHSB010000161.1, read as the reverse complement.
TTGCGCTCGTTGCGCGAATACTGGCTCATGCCGTTGGTCACGACGCGGCCTTCCTCGGAGGTGGCCGCCACCACGGTGCCGCCGGGGCACATGCAAAAACTGTACACCGCGCGGCCGTTGCTGGCGTGGTGCACCAGTTTGTAATCCGCCGCGCCGAGCAATGGGTTGCCCGCGTTGGGGCCGAGGCGCGCCTGGTCGATGACCGATTGCGGGTGCTCGATACGGAAACCGATGGAGAACGGCTTGGCCTCCATGTACACGCCGCGCCGGTGCAGCATCTCGAAGGTGTCGCGCGCCGAGTGGCCGACGGCGAGCACCACGTGGTTCGTGGTGATGCGTTCGCCGTCTTCCAGCACCACGCCGCGCACTTCGCCGTTCTCGATCTCGATGTCGGCGACCTTGCTCTGGAAGCGGATCGAAGCACCCAGTTGCTGCATCTCGCGGCGCATCTGTTCCACCATGCCGACCAGACGGAAGGTGCCGATGTGCGGGTGGCTCACGTACAGGATCTCTGCCGGCGCACCCGCCTTGACGAACTCGGTCATTACCTTGCGCCCGTAGAATTTCGGGTCCTTGATGCCGCTATACAGCTTGCCGTCGGAGAAGGTGCCCGCACCGCCCTCGCCGAACTGCACGTTCGATTCCGGATCGAGCTTGCCCTTGCGCCACAGGCCCCAGGTATCCTTCGTCCGTTCGCGCACTTCCTTGCCGCGCTCCAGGATGATGGGCTTGAAACCCATCTGCGCAAGCAACAGCCCGGCAAAGAGGCCGCACGGGCCGCTGCCGATGACGACCGGACGTTCGGCCATATCCTGCGGGGCCTGTGCCACGAAGCGGTAGCTCATGTCCGGCGCGGGCGTCACCTTGTCGATGTGCTGGGCGAGCAACGCGGCTTCGTTCCTGACTTCCGCATCCACGCTATAGACCAGCATGATCGCGTTCTTTTTGCGCGCGTCGTGTCCGCGCCGGAAGATGGAAAAGCCCAGCAGTTCGGATGCGGCGATGCCCAGGCGCTTGAGGATGGCGGCTTTCAGATCGTCTTGCGGATGGGTGAGCGGCAGGCGGATTTCGGTGAGGCGTAGCATGGTATAGGTCTAGGTACGGTTCTTGTTCTTGTCGTCATACATCCGCTCGTCCGCAATCTTCAACAAGTCTTCGCTCTTCCTGCCGTCATGCGGATAGAGGGCGATGCCGATAGCTGCGCTCGTATGCAAATCGAAATCATCGAATTTGATGGGTTGGGCTATGCTTTCGCGGAGTCGTTGTTCAAGATTTTTTATATGTTCGCGCGATGTATTCTCAATGACGATGACGAACTCGTCACCGCCCAGGCGTGCAGCCAGGTCGCTTACCCGAATCTCGGCGCGAATGCGCTGTGCCACGGTGGATAGCACGGTGTCACCGACTTTATGTCCGAAACGGTCATTGATCTTCTTGAAACCGTTCAGGTCAAAGAAAAAGACGGCGCAGAGTGAGTCATCGATCCGGCTCATCCGGCTCAACGTCTGTTCCAATTGATCAATCAACAGACGACGGTTAGCCAGTCCGGTCAAGCTGTCATACAGCGCCAGTTGGGTTAGTTTGGCTCGGTCGTGGAGGAAAAAATACACCCCAAAACCGACAAAGAGGCTGAGCAGATAACCGGTTAAGCGTGCGACGAGCAACAGGGTAGAAGCTGAACTGCTCTTTTTTGCATTCAGGGCGAATTCCCACTTGCCGCCCGGCACCTCGCTGGTCATTACCACTACATGCTTGTTGGCAAACAATGCAGGGGTGCCGAAGAAGGTTTCTCCCGCTTCGCCCTTCGCATTGATGTTGCGTATGGCAATATCGAAGTCGTCGTTTTGTAAATCGCCGAATGCATTTTGCACAAATGCGTCGGCATCGATGACGGTGGATAACATTCCCCAATATTTACCCTGAATGAAGATGGGGTGGCGATAGATGAAACCGCTACCGCCTTGTACTAATTGGATCGGACCTGCCAGTATTCCACGGCCTGAAGATATGGCTTGTTCCACTTGCGGCCACTGCTGCGGGATGTTCCGGTAGTCCAGTCCGAGCGCCTTTTCATTCCCTTTCAGGGGGTGGACATAAGTCAGCCGGTAGCCGATGGCGATGCCGAAATTGCGGATATTCTTTCCGCCGCTATACAGATTTGCCAGGATGGCGTAGATCTTTTTTGTATCGAGTTTTTGATGATAGGCAGCCAGGTATCCGCCTATGCCGCTCGAAATGAAAAGCAGTGAATTCAATTCCCGATCAGCATGCGCCAGCAGAACGCTGCCGTAAGAAATGGTTTGCAGGCGGTTTTCATATTCGATCTTGCGAGCTTCGGTTTGAAACAATAGCTCGAACAGAAAAATGAATCCAAAACAGGCGAAAAATCCGGCTAGCCAAGGAATGTTGGATTTGCCTGCGCTTTTGACGGGAGATTGTGGAAAGAAAACCTTCATGCGTGTTCATCATACTATAAAGCTCGTGCTGGAGCCGTTGGAGCGCGTTGTACAATCCTGACCCAAGAAAACTTTTGAAGTTACTAGGCATGGCAAAAGCAAAAACGATTTACAGCTGCACCGAGTGCGGCGGGCAGACATCGAAGTGGCAGGGACAGTGCCCGCATTGCGGCGAATGGAACACGCTGGTGGAAGCCGTGGCGGAAACCCTGCCCACGGCGGGCAAGAACCGCTACAGCGCCTTGGCGGCTTCGGGCAAATTGCAGCAATTGGCCGAAGTGGAGGCGAGCGAGGTGTCGCGCACGCCGACTGGCATCGCCGAATTCGACCGCGTGCTGGGCGGCGGGCTGGTGGACGGCGGCGTGGTGCTGATCGGCGGCGATCCGGGTATCGGCAAGTCTACTTTGCTGTTGCAGACGCTGGCGCATCTCTCTCCGTCCCGGAAAGTGCTGTACGTAAGCGGCGAGGAATCGGCGCAGCAGATCGCTTTGCGTGCCAAACGTCTTTCCCTGGACGCGCGCGAAGTGCATCTGTTGCCAGAGATTCAGCTGGAGAAGATCCAGGCCACCATCACGCGCGAAAAACCCGAAGTCGTGGTGATCGACTCCATCCAGACCGTGTATTCCGAGCAACTCACGAGTGCGCCCGGCTCGGTGGCGCAGGTGCGCGAATGCGCGGCACAGCTCACGCGCC
>JAVHSB010000160.1:0-2747 GCA_036171955.1 Sideroxydans sp. | reverse complement strand
GGTGCAGTCGGCGTAGATATGCAGCGAATGTTCGTGGATGTCGAACCCCAGTTCGGCAGCGACCTTTTTCTGGCGCGATTCGATGGCGCTGTCGTAGAACTCTTGCACATGACCGCACTGCAGGCACACGATGTGGTCGTGGTGTTTGCCCTCGTTCAGTTCGAACACCGATTTGCCTCCCTCGAAGTTGTGGCGCAGCAGCAGCCCCGCCTGCTGGAACTGGGTGAGTACGCGATAGACCGTGGCCAGTCCGACATCGTCGCCCGTGGACAGCAGTTGCTTGTACACGTCTTCGGCGCTCATGTGGCGCTCCTGTCCGTTCTCGAACAAACCCAGGATCTTGAGTCGTGGCAGGGTGGATTTCAGGCCTGCGTTCTTCAGGTGTTCCGGCTGCGAGGTGTCCATAGCGGTACTCTCCGTTGATTTCCCGAAATGATGCATGAAAGTTCTTGCAGTTGCAAATGAGAACGATTATCGTTCGCGTAAATCTGCCGGGAAAGGATTTTCATGAACCACCTCAAGTTTGCTTCGTACCTGCTTTGCCTTGCGGCATTGCAGATGCCGTTGGTTGCTTCTGCCGAGGATGCGGCCTTCCGCCTGGTGATCAAGGACCACCGCTTCCAACCAGCCGAGCTGAATATCCCGTCGGGCAAGAAGATCAGGCTGATGATCGAGAACCAGGATGCGACGCCGGAGGAATTCGAGAGCCATTCTCTGAACCGGGAAAAGGTGATCGCCGGGCACGGCACTGCAACGCTGTACATCGGGCCGCTGGCGCCGGGTCGCTATGCGTTCATTGGCGAATTCAACGAAGCCACCGCCCAGGGTGTGCTCATCGCTCAATAGGAGAACGCTCATGCTCGGAACCGCCATCATTGTTTTTCGTGAAGTGCTGGAAGCAGCCATCATCATCGGCATCGTTGCTGCCGCAACGCATGGCATCCGCGGCAGCCGTCGCTGGATAGGGGCTGGATTGCTGCTCGGACTGGCCGGCGCAGGCGTGGTCGCCGCATTCACGGATGCGATTGGCTCGCTGGCGAGCGGGGTCGGTCAGGAACTGTTCAACGCCATCGTCCTCGGTGTCGCCGTGCTTATGCTGGCCTGGCACAACATCTGGATGTCGTCGCACGGCGCCGTCATGGCTGCCAGCGCCAAGTCGGCCGGGGCTGATATTCGCAACGGCAGCAGCGAATGTTCCGCGCTTCTGCTCATCGTTGCACTGGCCATCCTGCGCGAGGGTTCCGAAACCGTGCTATTCCTCTTCGGCATCGCGTCAGCGGAAGGCAGCGACCATTCCATGATGCTGGGCGGCGGCTTGGTCGGCATGTTCATGGGCATCGTGGCGGGTTACCTCATCTATGCAGGGATGCTGCGCATACCGCTGCGCTGGTTTTTTACTGTGACCGGGGTGATGGTGATGTTGCTGGCTGCCGGTATGGCGTCGCAGGCGGCACACTTCCTGATCCAGGCGGATTTGCTGCCCAGCCTGGCCGCACCGTTGTGGGATACCTCGACGGCACTCCCGGAAGACGGCATTCCCGGCATGTTGCTGCACAGCCTGGTGGGTTACGACTCGCGTCCGGCCGGGATGCAACTGGTCTTCTATGTTTTCGTTCTGGCATCCATCGGCTTCGGCATGAGGTGGGTCAGGCACACACACAGAACGAAACGTTCCATCCCCATGAAGGTTGGCAAATGAAAAGCAAAATCGTCGCAGCAGTGGTTTGTTCAGGCATGTTCCATGCCGGCGTGGCATTTGCCGGAGCGGCAGATTACGTCTATACCCCGACAGTGGAGTATGGAGAAAAGGAACTCGATATCAAGTACGGCTCTGCCCGCCTGAAGGACGGGACGCACGCACGGGTCGGCAGTGTCGGCTTCGGATATGGCGCAACGGAGACATGGTTCACCGAAATCTACCTGAAGCACGAGAGGGAAGGCGGCGGCGGGCTGACGCTGGCCGAATGGGAAAACAAGTTACAGCTGACCGAGACCGGTAAATATGCCGTAGATGCCGGGCTGATCGCCGAATTCGAGGCGCCATTGAACAACGGGAGAGGACCTTACGAATTCAAGTTCGGCCCGCTGTTCCAGACCGAGTATGGCAAGCTGCAACTCAACGGCAATCTGCTGTTCAAGCGCAAGTTCGGCAATCGCGACGATGGGGACGATCCGTACAACACGGAACTCGGCTACCAGTGGCAGGTGAAATACCGCTGGCAGGCAAAATTCGAATACGGCTTGCAGGGCCTTGGCGAGGTGGGGCAGTGGAACGACTGGAACACGCGGGCCGACCAGAACCACCGCATGGGGCCGGCGGTCTTTGGCAAGTTTGCGTTGAACAGCCGTCAAGCCATCAAATACAACGCCGCCTGGTTGTTCGGCGCCAGCACTGCCGCTCCGGCCGGCACGTTCCGGATGCAGGTGGAGTACGAATTCTGAGCCTCGCCGCAAACAATGTTCATTTCACGAACCCCTTGCCGCGCAAGGTCTCGATGATCTCGTTGATGACGCCGGGGTCGTCGATGGTGGAGGGCACGCTGTAGGGCTTGCCGTTGACGATGCCGTTCAGTGTCTTGCGCAGGGTCTTGCCGGAGCGCGTCTTGGGCAGGCGTTTCAATACCACCGTGTCCTTGTAGCAGGCGATACCGCCGATGTGTTCGCGGATGCGGGCGATCAGCTCTTTCAGCAGAACCTCCTCGCCGATGGTCGCGCCGGACTTCAGCACCACCAGTCCCATCGGCACC
>JAVHSB010000159.1:0-2781 GCA_036171955.1 Sideroxydans sp. | reverse complement strand
GTGGATTTGCCGACATTGGGAATACCCATCACCATCATGCGCAAGGGTTTGAGCGTCGTGCCGCGATGCGGCGCCAGCGGCAGGCACAGCTTGGGCAGCATCGCGGCCTCACCCGGTTTTTTGCACGAGATGGCGACGGCCTTTACGTTCTTCTGGCTATTGAAGTGATCCAGCCATGCCATGGTCGCCGCGGGATCGGCGAGGTCGGCCTTGTTCAGCACCTTGAGGCAGGGGCGCTGGCGGTGTTCGCGCATCTCGCGGATCATCGGGTTGCTGCCCGCTTCCGGCACGCGCGCATCCAGCACTTCGATGACGACATCGATGCGCTCCATGCTCTCGGCGGCTTTCTTTTTTGCCGCAGTCATGTGGCCGGGGAACCATTGAATCGCCATGCTGGATCAGTGGGGTTGTGATGAGGCGCGCATTCTAACCGTTTGACGCTGACAGCTCACACTTCCATAATCGGCCACCACTCATCGAGGTATCGCCATGACCGCTATCCGCCAGCAGGATTTCATCGACAGCATCGCCGATGCGCTGCAATTCATCTCTTATTACCACCCGCAGGACTATCTGCAGGCGCTGGCTGCGGCCTACCGCAAGGAAGAGTCGCCCGCGGCCAGGGATGCGATGGCGCAGATATTGACCAACTCGCGCATGTGCGCCCTGGGCAAGCGTCCGATCTGCCAGGACACGGGCATCGTGGTGGCGTTCGTGCGTGCGGGTATGGACGTGCGTTGGGCCGATGCGACGATGAGCATCACCGACATGGTCAATGCCGGGGTGCGCAAGGCCTATCTGTTCCCCGACAACGTGCTGCGCGCTTCCATCGTGGCGGAGCCCGCTGGGCGGCGCAAGAACACCGGCGACAACACGCCGGCAGTCGTGCATTTCGAGCTGGTGCCGGGTGACCGGCTGGAGGTTGATGTCGCGGCCAAGGGCGGCGGCTCGGAGAACAAGTCCCACTTCGCCATGCTCAATCCGAGCGATGACATCGTGGAATGGGTGCTGCATGAATTGCCCGGGATGGGCGCGGGCTGGTGTCCGCCGGGCATGCTGGGCATCGGCATCGGCGGCACGGCGGAGAAGGCGATGCTGCTGGCCAAGCAATCGCTGATGCAGCCCATCGACATGACCGAACTCAAGGCGCGCGGCGCGCAGAACCGCATCGAGGAACTGCGCATCGAGCTGCACGACAAGGTGAATGCGCTGGGCATCGGCGCGCAGGGCCTGGGCGGGCTGACGACCGTCCTCGACGTGAAGATACTCGACTATCCCACGCATGCCGCTTCCAAGCCCGTCGCCATCATCCCCAACTGCGCGGCGACGCGCCATGCGCATTTCGAGCTGGACGGCAGCGGAGTCGCCACCTTCACCCCGCCCAGGATCGAGGATTATCCCGATGTGCATTGGCAGCCAGCCGCGGATGCGCGGCGCGTGAACCTCGATACGGTGACGCGCGCCGAAATCGCGCAATGGCAGCCGGGCGAAACCTTGCTGCTGTCCGGAAAACTGCTGACCGGGCGCGACGCGGCGCACAAACGCATCGTCGATCTGCTGGCCAGGGGCGAGAAACTGCCCGCCGGCGTGGATTTTGCGAACCGATTCATTTACTATGTCGGGCCCGTCGATCCGGTGCGCGACGAGGTTGTCGGCCCCGCCGGCCCCACCACGGCGACGCGCATGGACAAGTTCACCGAGACCATGCTGGCCGAAACCGGACTGATCGGCATGATCGGCAAGGCCGAACGCGGCAAGACCGGGGTGGACGCAATCCGGAAGCATGCGGCGGTTTATCTGATGGCCGTGGGCGGCGCTGCTTATCTGGTATCGAAGGCGATACGCAGTGCAAAAGTGGTGGCTTTCCCCGAACTCGGCATGGAAGCCATCTACGAGTTCGAGGTCGAACAAATGCCGGTCACGGTGGCGGTGGATACGCAGGGGCGCTCGGTCCACGAGATCGGCCCTGCGGAGTGGAAGAAACGGATCGGGATGATCCCGGTCAAGCAGATTTAGCAATTGGTTTTTAACGAATTACCAGCCGTAGCGAGCGACAGGAGAGCAACGCTGCTATCGTGGCGCGCAGTAGGCTGGAAAGAGTTTGGCGGGTCTCCCCGCATTGCAGCGCAGTGAACCTGGTCAGGTCCGGAAGGAAGCAGCCACAGCTGATGTCTGCAAGTGCCGGGGGTAAGGCTCGCCTCCTTATTGTTCGAGGGTGTCACACTCGACGGGGCAAACTGTTGGGCGAAAGGTGAAATGTCTGCGACTTCGGTATTAGCACGCAAATGGCGTCCCCGCAACTTCGCGCAACTGGCGGGACAGGAGCACGTCGTGCAGGCGCTGACCAATGCGCTGACGCAGAACCGCCTGCACCATGCCTATCTTTTCACCGGCACGCGCGGCGTGGGCAAGACCACCATCGCGCGCATCTTCGCCAAATCCCTGAATTGCGAGACCGGCATCACTGCCACACCGTGTGGCGTGTGCGCTGCCTGCACCGAGATCGACAGCGGGCGTTTCGTCGATCTGATCGAGCTGGATGCGGCTTCGAATACCCAAGTGGACAACATGCGCGAACTGCTGGAGAGCGCGCTGTATGCGCCGACTTCCGGGCGGTTCAAGGTGTACATCATCGACGAAGTGCACATGCTGTCGAAGAACGCCTTCAACGCCATGCTCAAGACGCTGGAAGAACCGCCGGCGCACGTGAAATTCATCCTTGCCACCACCGATCCGCAGAAGATCCCGGTCACCGTGCTGTCGCGCTGTCTGCAGTTCAAC
>JAVHSB010000158.1:0-2797 GCA_036171955.1 Sideroxydans sp. | reverse complement strand
GAACGCCCAGAGAGTTTGCGCACTTCGTCGGCAACCACCGCAAAGCCGCGTCCCTGCTCGCCGGCGCGCGCCGCCTCGATTGCGGCATTTAGCGCCAGCAGATTGGTCTGGTCAGCGATCTCCTTGATGGAGTTTGCGATTTCACCGATCTTTCCGATGGAATCACCCAGATCAGCGATGGTCTTGCTGGAGCGCTGTACCGTATCAGCCACCTTGCTCGTGGCATCAATGCTGGCCCCCATGTTGCGATTGTTCTGCTCCACGATGCCCTGGGTACGCTTCATCTCGGCCAATGAATCTGCCGCCATGTTCGCCACTTCGGCAATAGACTGGCTGAACTGTTCCATGGTCGCTGCGATACTCTGAATCTGTTCTTGCTCGGTCACGGCATTGCTGGCAACAATTCCGACCTTGTCATCGACCGACCGAACCCGTTCACGCATCTTGGCCACCGGCGTGACGATCTCATCCACCATGGTGCGCAAATAAGTTTGCATGGTCTGAATCTCGCACAACAACTTTCCCATCTCATCCCGGATGGTGATATCGAGCTCGGTATCCAGATTGCCTTCCATGATGTTGCGAAACTCTTTGTCAACCTCTGAAAGTGGGCGGTGAATGAAACGCTCAACGCAATAACCGATGAAGAAAAACAGGAATAGTTGCAACGCAACCTGTCCCGCCAGAATCTTCATCTGCATGACATGGATGCGGTCGAAATCGACCGCCAGGTCGATGGTGATATCCGATGCTCCGGTCACCCATTGTTCAGGTCCGGCATGGCACTGGGTGCAGTCAGTGCCATGGAAATCCTTGCTGGCCAGATAGGGTGTCACGATACGCAGGATGGGAGAGCCGTCCTTGTCAGAACCAAAATCCACTCTCGTCCGACCAGACTGTAGAACGCCCCGTTGCACCTCGTCCCTGGTCTGCTGTTCCGGGAAGCCTGCACCATACTGCTCGACCAATTGCGGGGCACGCAGGATGACTGCCGACTTCACATTGCCCGACGAAGTTATCTTCTTGATCAGTAGCCGTCGATTTTCCGGCTCGCTGATCTGTCCTGTGACCATCAGCATGTTGGCATTGTCGATAATCTGGGTGGCGACTTGCTCACCTTTTGCCTGCGCCTGATAGCGGGCCTCTTCATTCATGCCGCCGGTCAGGTAGATCTGCGCCGCCGTCAGGATGAACAAGAGGGGAATCTGGATCGCGGTTTGCAGTTTTGCCTTCAGCGACCAGTTCTTGACTTTGTACCGCTCATAGCGCGAAACCGCAGCAGCGCCGCTCTGATTCAGGCTGCGATAGAAAGCTTCCGCATCGGAAACTTGTGCGCGCGTGGGCTCGCGACGCACCGAAACATAACCGATGATCTTGCCGTTCTCGATGACCGGCGCGACCGTGGCACGTACCCAGTAGTGGTCTCCGTTCTTGCAGCGGTTCTTGACCAACCCCCGCCATGGCCGTTCGGATTTCAAGGTATCCCACAGCCACTTGAATGCCTGCGGCGGCATATCGGGATGACGCACGATGTTGTGGCTCTTGCCGATCAACTCATCGCGCGTGTAACCCGAAATCTGCACAAATGCATCGTTGCAGTAAGTGATGATTCCCTTGGTGTCCGTCTTTGAAATGAGCACCATCCCTTGCGGATAAGGGACTTCCTTCTGCGACACGAATGCGTTCTTGTTCTGCATAGTCTTTTCTTTCTAAACGTGGAATCTGCCAACCGACTTCTGCAACGCTTCCGCCACCTGCTCCAAACGCAAGATGTCCTGCGCATTGGAATTCAACGCCGCATGGTTCTCTTCCGCCATTTGGGCGATCTTCTCGACATTCCTGGCGATCTCGGTGCTGGCGATGCTTTGCTCCCCGACTGCGGTCGTGATATCCCGCACACCCGCGCCGGATTTCCGGATCGCATCATTGGTACCCGCAAGCACCTCGGCCACGCGCTCGACCTGATCCTGCGTCGTGCGCAACGAGCTCAAGCCTTCCTGCACCGTGGTTTCTACCAGTCCCGTCTGTTTGTTCAGGGCACTGGTGACCTGATCGATCTCGTTGGCCGATTGCGCGGATTTCTCCGCCAGCTTGCGCACTTCGTCCGCCACCACCGCGAAACCGCGTCCCTGCTCGCCGGCTCGCGCCGCTTCGATGGCGGCGTTCAGTGCCAACAGATTGGTTTGGTCGGCGATCTCCTTCACTTGTTTCGTCATGCCGGCAATGGCGCGCGTGCTTTCCACGAACTCACGGACCGAGCTTGCGATCTGGGTGACCGACTGCTCTACCTTGTCTATTTCGGCCATCATGACTGTCACGCTTTGATTGCCTTCGCCGGATTGCTTTAGGCTGCTCTCGGACTGCTGGCGCACGTCCCGGCTGTTGTCTGCGACCGAATTGATGCTGACCGTGATCTGTTCCAGTGCAGCCGCCGTGGATGCGGCCGCCTCGCTCTGCGCCTGCGACCCCCGGGTAATTCTGGATGAGACCGTCGCCAGTTCACGGGCTGTGGTCAACACGGTGTCCGCCCCTTTGCGTACCTGGTCCATGGTTAAGCCGATGTTTGCCATCAGTGCATTGAAAGCATCGGCCGCCTTTGCGATTTCGTCCTGTCCATTCACGCGCACGCGGCGCGTCAGATCGCCGTCGGCAGCCGTGCTGGCCATCGTCGTGCGCATCTCGCCGGTGGAGCGCGAGATACCCGCAATCACCGAATAGCCCATGCCGAAACCCACGACGGCGCATGCGGCCATGCCGATCAGCATGATGATTTTGGCGGTGAGTGCGGCATCCATTG
>JAVHSB010000157.1:0-2797 GCA_036171955.1 Sideroxydans sp. | reverse complement strand
GGCATCACCGTCGCGCTGGTGCTGATCCCGCAATCCATGGCCTATGCGCAGCTGGCAGGCTTGCCCGCTTATTACGGGTTGTATGCCGCTTTTCTGCCGGGCATCATCGCTGCGATGTGGGGCTCTTCGGCCCAGCTTGCCACCGGGCCGGTCGCGGTGGCTTCGCTGCTGACTGCTTCCGCGCTGGCGCCGTTGGCGGCTACCGGTTCTGAGCAATTCGTCGCGTTGGCGATTTTGCTGGCGTTGCTGGTTGGCTTGATCCAGCTCGGCCTCGGCATCTTCAAGCTCGGCGTGGTGGTGAATTTTCTGTCGCATCCAGTGATCGTCGGTTTCACCAACGCGGCCGCGATCATCATCGGCCTGTCACAACTCAATAAATTGTTCGGTGTGTCAATGGGGCGTAGCGAGCACTTCATCAACGATATCTTGGGGGTGCTGCAGCAGATCGGCGAGACACACATGCCTACCTTGGTCATGGGCGTTTCCGCATTCGTGATCATGTGGGGCCTGAAAAAATATGCGCCCAAACTGCCCGGCGTGCTGATCGCGGTGGTTATCACCACGATCGCGAGTTTCTCCATCGGCTTCGAGCACAACGGCAAGGGCCAGATCGGGGAGATTGTCGATGCCGAAGTAAGGGGGCTCGCGAACGAATTTTCCCAGGCCGAGATCAAGCTCGGGGAGCTGAACGGCACGTTGGCGGGCAAATCTGCGGAACTCAAACAGCTCCAGAAAGCGCAGGAAGGCAGCCGCCAGCATCAGGCCGCCCTGAAGTATGAAATCGAGCTGCTCAGGCTCGAACTTCAGAACCTGGAAGAGGAAAACCGCAAGACCGCCCGCTCGCTGCGCAAGTTCATCTTTGAACAAGTTCCCGCGAACGGTGTGCAGCCCGCGCGTCTGTATCTGGCCGGGCAGGTGCCGCAGGGCGAGCAGTCGGACGGCTACCGCTGGCGCATCAAGAAGGTCAGCAAGGGCGAGCTGAAGCTGGTCGGCGGCGGCGAAGTGGTGGGCAGCATCCCCTCTGGTCTGCCGGAGATCGGATTGCCGAAGATGAGCTGGGAAACCATGATGTCGCTGCTGTCCAGCGCGCTGGTGATCTCGCTGGTCGGCTTCATGGAGGCGGTGTCTATCGCCAAGGCGATGGCGGCCAAGACCAAACAGCGCATCGACCCCAATCAGGAATTGTTGGGGCAGGGCTTCTCCAACATCGTCGGCAGCCTGAGCCAGTCGTTCCCGGTGAGCGGCTCGTTCTCGCGTTCGGCGGTTAACCTCAATGCGGGTGCCGTCAGCGGGATGTCCAATGTCTTCACCGGCCTGATCGTGCTGGTCACTTTGCTGTTCCTTACGCCGCTGCTGTACCACTTGCCGCAGGCGGTGCTGGCCGCCGTGATCATGATGGCGGTGATTGGCCTGGTGAACTTCAAGTCCATCGTCCATGCCTGGCACACGCACAAACATGATGGCATCGCCGCCATGGTGACCTTCGTCGCCACCTTGGCGTTCGCGCCGCACCTGGACAACGGCATCATGTTGGGCGCCGGACTTTCCATTCTGCTCTACCTGTATCGCACCATGCAGCCGCGCGTGGCCATCCTCGGCCGTCACCCCGATGGCACCTTGCGCGACATCAAGGTGCATGATCTGCCGGTGAGCGAGAACATCATCGCGCTGCGTTACGACGGTTCGCTCTATTTTGCCAATGTGCCTTACTTTGAAGATGCAGTGCTGGAGGCGATAGCGAATAACCCGCGCGCGAGGCATCTGCTGCTGGTGTCGGATGGTATTAACCAGTTGGACGCGTCAGGCGACGAAGTCATCCACCACCTGGTCGAGCGATTGCGTTCAAACGGGATTCGGGTGACGTTCAGCGGGCTGAAGAAGCAGGTGCTGGACGTCATGCGCAAATCCGGATTGCTGGAGTACATCGGTCAGGATAATATCTTTGCCGATGAAGACAGGGCACTGGCGGCCATCTATGTCGAGGTGCAGAAATCTCATCCCGATACAAAGCTTCGGTTGTTGAAACATCACATCGGCATGGACGATGGTGTCAAGACGTGGCTGTAAGGCAGCATAAGCCCTGCCGGTGGCTGATGAAAAACAGCGGAAGGTCGGAGATAACTCCAAAGGGCTATTTCCATCGCCCCTTCGTGGTTATGGACGTTGCGGGATGGATTATTCCTATAATGCCGCTCAAGTTTTACGTGCTTGAGCCTCAATCGTAGTTAACATTCATATCATTCAGGAGAGAACACAATGAATTTCGATAAAGAACTGAACGCGCGCAACCTGTCCTGCCCGTTGCCCATCGTCAAAACCAAAAAAGCATTGAACGACATGACCTCGAATCAGGTGCTCAAGGTCATCTCCACCGATTCCGGCTCGGTCAAGGACATGGCTGCTTTTGCCGAGCAGACCGGCAACACGTTGCTCGGACAGGAAGAAGTCGGCGGCGAATTCGTCTTCTACATGAAGAAGAAATAAGCACCACCCACCCTAACTTCAAGGAGTACGCACCATGGCAAAAAAAATGGCGATCATTGCGACCAAAGGCACCTTGGACATGGCGTATCCGCCGTTCATTCTGGCTTCGACTGCCGCTGCTCTCGGCTACGATGTACAAGTATTCTTCACCTTCTACGGCCTGCAACTGTTGCGCAAGGACTTGTCCGACGTGAAGATCAGCCCGCTGGCCAATCCCGCCATGCCGATGCCGGTGCCGATGCCGGTGATGGTGCAGATGTTGCCCGGCATGGAGTCCATGGCGACCATGATGATGAAGCAGAAGCTGGCCAAC
>JAVHSB010000156.1:0-2803 GCA_036171955.1 Sideroxydans sp. | reverse complement strand
TATCTCACCAAACCGGTGGACAGCATCGTGCTGCTTGACACGATAGCGCGGCTGACTGCGACCCGGCGCAATGTCGAGGCATCCGATCTGTCAGCGGCGGGCGAAAGCGCGCAAGCCGGCCCTGATGCGGATTCGGCCATACTGAACGAACAGACATTGCATCAGCTTGCCTTGATCGGGCAAGGACAGAATAACTTTCTGCCGCTGGTGATCCGCGGGTTTATCTCGGAAACGGAAAAACTGCTGGAAGCGATGCAAACCGCCCTAGCCAACCAGGAATACGCGACGCTGAAGGAATTGGGGCACATGATCAAAGGCAGCGCCGGCAACATCGGCGCCGATGCGCTGCATCAACTCTGTGCAGACCTCATGGCGAGCAACAAGACAGAACTTGAAGCCAGGGCGCCGAGGCTGCTGGATGAAATCCGGGCCTGTTTCAAATCGACCCGGATGCTGCTGATCCAGCATCTGGGCGATAGCAACCGGCAGTCGCTATGAGATTCAGGCGGCGTGGAGTTGCGGGTGTTGTATGGGGGCATGAACAAAGTTGCGTTCCTGTGTCCGCACCAGTCTGTCCATCACCTTCAGGTCTTTTTCGGTCAGTTTGAGAGCCGCGTCCACCCATATCGTGGTGATATCGATGAGCTCCTGGTAGGTTACCGGGTTATATCTCTGGCGTGCTTTTTGCACCGCCAAGAAGCCATTGGCGCGACGCTCTTGTTTCTTGATGAAGTCAGAAACAGCACTGATGCCTTCGCCTTGCCTGGCCAGTATATCCACAAGTCCAAACTCATGAAGCTCTTCAGCCTTATACATCTTGCCGCTCAAGATGATTTTTTCAGCCAGTTTTGTACCAATCTTTCTCGCGATCAAACTATATGCGCCCATTCCCGGGAAAAGGTTGAAAAGAATTTCCGGAAATCCCATCAATCTTCCTTCTTCTGCAATGATGACGTCGCTTGTCAGCGCAGCTTCCAAACCACCTCCCAATGCGTCACCCTGGATAAGTGTAACTGTAGTCAAATCAACATTGAAGTGATTCACTCGTTGCGCGATTACATCGATGCATTTCATGGCATAACGATGGAGTAATACAGCGTCATTAGCCCTTATCAAATTTCGGAACAAATCGAGTTGCCCACCTAGATTAAAGACCCCGGGAGTTAGTGAACCCAAGATTGAATATCGGATTTTATTGCGTTCGCCATTGAAATCGAGATACCCCTTAGACTGCTCAACCAGCCTGTGTTGATGGTATATCTCATCGAGCAGCTGGTTGTTGAAACATGGCACTTCAGGTTGGTTGAATAACATCCAGATTGCGCCTTGCTCTTGATCAAAGCGTGTAACCAGTTGCGAATATTGAGCTGTCAGAATTCCATCAGATGCAGAAACCTTTTTCATGTTCAACCCCCTGTTTATGCAAGAACGGACAATATTTTCGCGGCAATGCTATTCCAAATCAGAATATGCGGTACACCAAATAGCAGGGGGTACATAGGTTTATTCCAGCAATCGCCCCAGCCGTTCGCATATTACGAACAATTTCGGTCCAGAGGCAAACGCCGTGTTCAGACCGGTTCGAGATGCGTGGTCACGTTGCCGCCAGGAACCGCTTGCCGGATATCCGCCTCGATGCGCTCGAGCCAGTCGTGCCCTTGCTTAACCGACCACTCGCCCGGAACACGGACATGCAGGGAGATGAAGGCCTGCATCCCCGCTTGCCGGGTGCGCAATTCTTCGAAGACCAGCCCTTGTTGGCGGTAGCCGTCCAGCACCCGCTCGATCGCAGCCAATTGCTGCGGCGGCAGCGATGCGTCCATCAGTCCGGAGGCGGAACGATGCAGCAATTGCCAGCCGGTCCACACGATGTTCGCCGCCACTAGCAGGGCAATCAGCGGGTCCAGCCACAACCATCCGCTGAACCACACCAGCCCCACGCCGGCGATGACGCCGACCGAGGTCCAGACGTCGGTCATCAGGTGTCGGGCATCGGCTTCGAGCGTGATCGAATTGAACTGACGACCCGCCTTGAGCAATTCGGATGCGGCGAACCAATTGATGAGCGAGGCGACCACAGACACGAGCAGGCCGATGCCCACATCCCCCAGTGCCTGCGGATGAAGGAAGCGGTCAATCGCGGCATAGGCGATGCCGCCCGCGGCAAGCAGGATGAGAAAACCCTCGAACGCGCTGGAAAAATACTCGGCCTTGCCGTGGCCGAAGGCATGGTTGTCATCGGCCGGCAGGGTCGCCAGCGTCAGCATCGCGAATGCCATCAGGGCGCCAGCCAGATTGACGAAAGACTCCAGCGCATCGGACAACAGGCCGACCGATCCGGTCAGCCACAAGGCGATGCCCTTGAGCAGGATGGTGGCGATGGCGGCCGCGATTGACAGCCAGACATAGCGCTTCAGATGGCTCCCCATGGCGCGGCTACAGCCCGGTGACTTGTCCCAGCAGGGCGACAGTGGCCACGCCGAGCACAATCAGGGTTACCTGTTGCAGGGTGTCGCGCAGCCGGGTGCGCTTGTGCAGTCCGGGGATCAGGTCGGCCACCGCGATATAGATCATGCTGGCTGCCGCCAATGCCAGGATATAGGGCGTCCATGTCTGCAAACCCTGCAAAAAGAAATAGGCCAGCACGGCGCCGACCAGCGTGGCGAGGCTGGAAATGAGATTGAGCTGGAAGGCGCGCAGCTTGCTGTAACCCGAGTGGAGCAGGATGGCGAAATCGCCCACTTCCTGCGGAATCTCGTGCGCAATGATGGCGAGCGCAGTGACGATGCCGAGCTGGGTATCC
>JAVHSB010000155.1:0-2815 GCA_036171955.1 Sideroxydans sp. | reverse complement strand
CCCATTGCCGAGGACAGCGGGCAGATCATCGCCATCGGCGAATGGGTGTTGCGCACTGCGGTGCGGCAGGCAAAAATCTGGCAGGACGGTGGGATACCGGCGATTGTGTTCGCGGTAAACCTTTCCGCCGTCCAGTTCCGCCAACCCGAGCTGGTGGAGTCGATCACGCGCATCCTGAACGAGGCGCAACTCGCGCCCGAATATCTCGAACTGGAATTGACCGAAGCGGTGACCATGGATGATCCGCAAGCTGCGGTGGAGATCATGGACAAACTGCATGCACGCGGCATCCGCATGTCGATCGATGATTTCGGCACGGGTTATTCCTCCTTGAACTATCTCAAACGGTTCAAGGTGTACAAACTCAAGATCGACCAGTCATTCGTGCGCGACCTGACCGACGACCCGGAAGACAAAGCCATCGTCACTACCATCATCAATCTGGCCAGCAGCCTGGGACTGCACACCATCGCCGAGGGCGTGGAGACAGCCAGCCAACTGGCATTCCTGCGGCTCCAGGGCTGCAATGAAGTGCAGGGCTATTATTTCAGCAAGCCATTGCCGACGGATGAATTCGAGGCATTCGTCCGCAGGCAGACATAAGCAGGGAGACCTTCATGTATGTCCATTGGGAAAAGGAACTGGAGCTCGGCAACGAACTGATCGACACGCAACACCGCATCCTGGTGTTGTTGTGCCGCAAGCTGGATATCGCCATCAAGAGCCAGCAGTCCGAACAGACGGTACGCTGGGTGATGCAGGAACTGAAGAAGTTCACCGAATTCCACTTCGTGAGCGAAGAGAACCTGATGCATGAGATCGGCTATCCCGCAGCCGATGACCACGCGCTGATCCACAGCGACCTGCTGGGCCAACTGGACATGGCGATCGCCAAGATCGCCCATCACAAGGAGTTTCCCGAAGATCTGCTGTTTTTCCTGAACAAGTGGCTGATCCAGCATGTCGTTCAGGATGACCTGAAGATTGCCGAATACTGCCGGGACAGCGCCAAGCGCCCCATCGGCGAGCATCTGTACGCGGAATATTTACTGTCGGATAAAACCAAGTAGTCCCGCCCGCCCGCGGCACGGTGGTAGCATGGCGCGCATCGAATCCTCCCTCTGACAGTGCCCATGGAAAATCGACGCACCGCATTCTTCATCTCCGACCGCACCGGCATCACCGTGGAAAAACTGGGGCGCAGCATGCTGAGCCAGTTCGACGGCATGGAGTTCAACCAGATCACCCTGCCCTTCATCGACTCGCCCGACAAGGCGCGCGCCGCAGTCGAACGGATCAACCAGGCGGTACGGGACGACGGCCAGCGCGCCATCGTGTTCAGCACCCTCATCCTGCCCGAAGTCCACGACATCATCGAACAAAGCGATGCGCTCGTCCTCGACCTGTTCGAGAGTTTCATCGTGCCGATGGAAAAAGAACTGGGCGTCAGATCTTCGCATGCCGTCGGGCGCGCGCATGAGACCGGGGTGCATTACAACGAGCGCATGGACGCGGTGAACTACGCTCTGAACCACGACGACGGCGGCATCACCCGCGACATCGGACGCGCCCAGATCATCCTGGTCGGCGTGTCGCGTTGCGGCAAGTCGCCGACCTCGCTCTACCTCGCCCTGCAATTCGGCATCTTCGCCGCCAACTATCCGCTGGTGGCCGAGGATTTCTCTACCGGCGCCTTGCCGCGCACGCTCAAGCCGCTGCTAGGCAAACTGTACGGGCTAACGATCCAGCCCGAACGGCTGGCGCAGATCCGCGCGGAACGCATGCCCAACAGCCGCTACGCGGCACTGGAGAACTGCCGCAAAGAAGTGAAGCAAGCCGAGGATATGATGCGCGCGGCAAACATCCCGCTACTGGATGTCACGACCATCTCGGTCGAGGAAATCGCCACGACGCTGCTGCACCTGACCGGATTGAAACGGCACTAGTGCGGTGCTGCATTCTTGGCGGCACTTATGGGCAAACCTTTGTGTGTCCGGTTTTATCCCGACAATGAATGAATGTCGGGTTAAAACCCGACCCACAATGCAGACAAACTGATTGCATAAGTTCCAGACAGCTTGCAGCACCACACTAGTGCTGGCGCACCGCCTCGAACAGGCAAACGGCGGTGGCCGCCGCCACATTCAGGGATTCGACCCGGCCCGGCATCGGGATGATGAAACGTTCGTGCACGGCTTCCTGCAAGTTCTGTGACAGTCCCGCCCCCTCGTTGCCGATGGCGAACCCCAGTTTCCCCTGCAGCTTGCACGCATAGAGCGATTTTTCCGCCTGCAGGGAAGCCGCCAGCACCATGCCGCCGAACTCGCGCGCGACGCCGATGAGATCCGCACCTGCGTGGATACTCAAGGCAAAATGCCCGCCCATCGCGGCGCGCAGCACTCTGGGTGACCACGCATCGGCGCAGCCACGGGAAAGGAAAACGGCATCGCACCCCGCCGCCGCCGCACTGCGCAGGATGGAGCCGAGATTGCCGGGATCCTGGATGTCTTCCAGCAGCAGCACGAATTCGCTCTGCGCTGCGGCGATGCGGGGAGGAGGAATATCAATCAGCGCGAGCAAGCCGTTCGGCGTCTTCAGTTCGGATAGTTGTGCGAACAGCGCCGCGTCGAGCACGGTGCATGGAATGTCGGTACAGCAGTCAAGCAGGCCGGCGATTTCCGCATCCTGCAGCGCGCTGTCGGTCAGCAGCAGATGCAGCGGACGACTGCCCGAATCGAGCAATGCGCGCAGCAAATGCGGGCCGTCGAGCAGGGACTGCGCGGCATCGCGCCGTGCGTGCGACGAACCGGACAGC
>JAVHSB010000154.1:0-2820 GCA_036171955.1 Sideroxydans sp. | reverse complement strand
ACGACCGAGATCAGGTCTCTGCTGACGTGCGGATGGGCGTTGCGTTCAGAAGGGACGCCGTGGGTTGCCCAGCGCGTGTGGGCGATGCCCAGTTCGCCGTAAGTTTGCGCACTTTTGACCGCCAATTCGGCGACCCGGCCGGTGCTGCGTATTCTGTCCAGTTTGCCCGCCTGCACCACGACCAGTCCGGCAGAGTCGTATCCCCGATATTCAAGGCGCAGCAGTCCGTTAACCAGGATGGGAACTACATTGCGCCGCGCGACGGCGCCCACGATTCCGCACATATTTATTTCTTCCGTTTCTGCGGGCGCTGCCAGCCGCTGATGGCTATTTGTTTGCTACGCGACAAGGTCAACATGCCTTCCGCTGCATCTTTGGTGATGGTTGAACCGGCGCCGATCGTTGCGCCCTTGCCCACTGTTACAGGAGCCACCAGCTGCGTATCGGAACCGATGAAGGCGTCATCCCCGATCACCGTGCGGAATTTGTTCGCGCCATCGTAGTTGCAGGTGATCGTTCCCGCGCCGATGTTGACGCGACTGCCCACGGTGCTGTCGCCGATGTAACTGAGATGGTTGGCCTTGCTGCCCGTTCCGATCTCGCTGTTCTTAATCTCGACGAAGTTGCCGACATGGGCATCGTCCGCCAGTTTGGTGCCGGGACGCAGGCGCGCGTAGGGTCCGATGTGGCAGTTGGCGCCCACTTCGGATTCGTTGATGTGGCTGTATGGCGCAATGTCCGTACCCTGCCCAATGCTGGCATTGCGGATAATGCTGTAGGCACCCACCCGCACGTTATCACCCAAAGATACATTGCCCTCGAAGATGCATCCGACATCAATTTCGACATCACGGCCGCAGGTCAGATTTCCGCGCACATCAAGGCGCATCGGGTCGGCCAGCGTCACGCCCTGCGCCGTCAGTTGGTTGGCCAGGAAGTTTTGCCACACCCGCTCCAGCGCTGCGAGCTGGGTCTTGTTGTTGATGCCTTCCACTTCCCAGCGCTGCGCGGTCTGCACGGTATGCACCGCCATACCATCCTGCACCGCCATAGCGACGATGTCGGTGAGGTAGTACTCACCCTGCGCGTTGTCATTCTTCAGCCTGCCCAGCCACTCGCGCAGCTTCGCGGTTGGCACTAGCATGATGCCTGTGTTCACTTCCCTGATCTCGAGTTGCTCCGGATTTGCGTCCTTTTGCTCAACGATGCGCTGCACATCGCCCTGCGGGTCGCGCACGATGCGGCCATATCCGGTGGGATTGTCGAGATTCACGGTGAGCAGCACCAAGCCATCGCCTGCCTGCTGCATCTGGTGCAGTGTGTTGTGCTGGATCAGCGGCACATCGCCGTACAGGATCAAGGTGCGGCTGTCGTTGCCAAGATGCGGCATCGCCTGCTGCACCGCATGGCCGGTTCCGAGCTGCTGTTCCTGAATAATAAATTTTGCGCCGTACTGTTGCGTGGCCTGTGGCACCGCTTCTCCACCGTGGCCGTACACCACGCACACCTGCCGCGGCTGCAATGAAGTGGCGCAATCCAGCACATGCTGCACCAGCGGTTTCCCAGCCAACTCATGCAGCACTTTGGGCTTGTCGGAATACATGCGTTTACCCTTGCCGGCCGCAAGAATAACGATGTTCAGAGGTTTCATAAATTTCGCCTTGTATTGACTTGCGCAGTATATATTCGGGGCAACAAAAAAGCAGCCGAAGCTGCTCTTTGTCCGGCGTTGGTTGCCCGCCTAATGGGTATGTTTGCGAAATTGCTGGATAGCGCGCAGCTGGGCAATCGCCTCAACCAGTTCTGCCTGTGCTGCCGCGTAGTCAATGTCGGAGGTTCGATTCTTCATCGCTTCTTCCGCCGCCTGTTTCGCCTCCAGCGCGCGTGCTTCATCAAGGTCTGCACCGCGAATGGCCGTATCTGCCAGCACCGTGATCACGCTGGGCTGAATTTCCAGCATGCCGCCCGACACATAGACCAACTCTTCCTGTTCCTGATCGGGCCGTTTGATGCGAACTGCGCCGGGCTTGATCCGGGTCAGCAACGCGGTGTGGCGCGGATAGATGCCCAGCTCGCCCATTTCGCCAGGTACCACGACGAATTCTGCCAAGCCGGAAAAAATCTGCTCTTCCGCGCTCACCACATCCACATGTACTGTCATTGCCATGGTTGCTCCCATTCTTTATTGCAGGGTCTTGGCTTTTTCGATTGCTTCCTCGATGCCGCCAACCATATAGAACGCTTGTTCCGGCAAGTGATCGTATTCGCCTTCAACGATGGCCTTGAATCCCTTGATGGTTTCTTTCAGCGTGACATATTTGCCCGGTGCGCCGGTGAACTGTTCCGCAACGTGGAAGGGCTGCGACAGGAAGCGCTGAATCTTGCGTGCACGCGCCACTGCCAGCTTGTCTTCCGGTGCCAGTTCGTCCATGCCCAGAATGGCGATGATGTCGCGCAATTCCTTGTAGCGCTGCAGGGTCTGCTGCACACGGCGTGCAACGTTGTAGTGCTCTTCGCCGACCACCAGCGGGTCGAGTTGGCGCGAGGTGGAATCGAGCGGATCGACCGCGGGATAAATACCCAGCGAAGCGATGTCGCGCGAAAGCACCACGGTGGAGTCGAGGTGGAGGAAGGTTGTTGCCGGCGACGGGTCGGTCAAGTCGTCGGCAGGGACATATACCGCCTGGATGGAGGTGATGGAACCCACCTTGGTTGAAGTAATACGCTCTTGCAGACGGCCCATTTCGTCGGCCAGCGTCGGCTGGTAACCCACGGCGGAAGGCATACGACCCAGCAGCGCGGACACTTCGGTACCGGCCA
>JAVHSB010000153.1:0-2841 GCA_036171955.1 Sideroxydans sp. | reverse complement strand
CGGTCTGGCGCGGACGGGCCAGCAACTCCCAATCCAGATTCATCGTGCCATCCTTCAGATGGCCGGTCACGAACACGCAAGCCTGCGCATGGTCGCGGTGGGTCAGCGGAATACCGGCATAGGAGGCGACGCCGGAGGCAGCGGTAATCCCCGGCACGACCTGGAACGGAATCCCCTCGGCCGCCAAGGTTTCGATCTCCTCGCCGCCGCGCCCGAAGATAAACGGGTCCCCGCCCTTGAGGCGCAGCACGCGTTTACCTTCCTTGGCCAGACGCACCAGCAGTGCATTGATTTCTTCCTGGCGCAGGGTGTGGTCTGCGCGTTTCTTGCCAACAAAGATGCGCTCGGCATCGCGCCGCGTCATATCCACGATGGTTTTGGTCACCAGGTTATCGTACACAACCACATCGGCTTTCTGCATCAGGCGCAGCGCCCGGAAGGTGAGCAGATCCGGATCGCCGGGGCCGGCACCGACCAGATACACCTCGCCGCGCACGATGTTGTCTTCGTTCGCCAGCATCTGCTGCAGCATGGCTTCGGCCGCCGCCTCGTCACCAGTCAGCACCTTCTCCGCCACCACGCCGTCGAACACGTTTTCCCAGAAGATGCGGCGCTTGGCCGGGTTGGTCACACGCTGCTTCACCACTTCGCGGAAGCGTTCAGCGAAACCTGCGAGCTTGCTGTAGTTCTGCGGAATGACGGTCTCCAGTTTGCCGCGCATCATGCGTGTCAGCACCGGTGAGGCACCGCCGCTGGAGAAGGCCACCATCAGCGGCGAACGGTCCATGATGGCCGGCATGATGAAACTGCACAGTTCGGGATCGTCCACCACGTTGACCGGGATGTTGCGCGCCTGCGCCAGCTCGGACACTTGCTTGTTCACGGCACGATCGTTGGTCGCCGCGATGACCAACGTCACACCATCCAGATGCTTTTCCTCGAAACGCGCGATGACAGCATCGACACGGGCGCTCGACTTCAGCTCTTCCTCGATCTCGGGAGCGACCACGCGCACCTGCGCCCCGGCTTCGAGCAGCACGCCCGCCTTACGCGCACCGACCGAACCACCGCCGACTACTAGGCAACGCTTGTTTTTTATTTTGGCGAAAATCGGCAAATAATCCATGACACCCTCATTCAATTCAATTCGATTCACGCGGAGGCGCGGAGTTGACCGAGAAAACAGTTAACCGTGCTCAAATCTCGCAACCCGTTCATTCCAAAGTACGACTTTGTTCTTCCCCCGCGTCCTCCGCGTCTCCGCGTAAGACATCCGGTTTTGTCTAGTTTTTCACCGCTTTGAGAATCAACGGCACAAGCGCCTCCGGCAACTTGATCTTGCCAGACAAGGCGAATTCATGCGCTTGCGCGGACATCTTGTTCCAGGTCTTTTTGATGATGACGATCCATCGGGCTTCATCGTAGTCCGCGTGCTGCCCCGCGAACGCCAGCATGTAATGCTCGATGAAGCACAGATCCACCACATCTTCCATCAACTGCGTTTCCGGGTTGGAGTTGAGTTCTTTCTTGCCGACGATGGTCTTGACGCGCGCGATCATCTCATCGTCGTAGCCGACCTCTTTCATCAGGGCGCCGGCCGTCTCAGCATGGAACTTGTACAAATTGGTGCGCCAGAGCATGTAGCCCTTTTTGTCCATGGGATAGTCGCTGCGCGGACTTTTCCAACGCTGGATGTGCTGCGCGTGGCAGGCCAGCTTCACGGCTTCCGATGCGTCGGGCGCATAGCGCTCCTGCATCTCCGTCATGCGTTGTGCGTACAGCAGCTCCTTCGGATATTCCTTGTCTGCGAAGATTTCCTTGTTCGGGTCTTGCGCATTGGCGCGGTCGAAGGCGGCAATGGCGTCCTGATACAAACGTTTGTTCATAGTGCATTCTCTCTGACTGAAGTTGAAGATGGATGTTTACAGCGCCGCACGAAGTTCACAAAACGGGTGGCCCAGTAACAGCTGCCGATGGTGCGCAAATGCGTATAGGAGGCCAACAGGTTATTGACGATGATGCCGTCGCGCTCCCCGTTGATACCGTAACCGCGCTCGACATGGTAAGCGAAGCGACAGTCGGGAGGAAGGTTCTCCAGACTCGAATAATGGAACTCGTGCGCCTTGATCTGCCATGCCGGCGCCTCCGGGCGCGGCCAGGGATGTTCAGCATCTTCCTTGAGGTGCACATAACCTCGACCGATGGGCTTGGTGTGCATCTTCACGTCGCCGGGGATGGCACCAACCATGTCGAAACTACGGCCTTCGTAGGCAATGCTGCGCGACAGGTACATCAGCCCGCCGCACTCGGCGTAGGCAGGCATGCCGCTGGCGATAGCCTGCCTGATCTCGCCGCGCATGGCAGTGTTCGCTTCCAGTTCGGCGGCGCAGGTCTCAGGGAAACCGCCGCCGATGTACAGGCCGTCCACCTCGGGCAGATGCGCATCGCGCAAGGCATCGAACGGCACCAGTTCGGCACCGGCCGCTGTCAGTGCATCGAGATCATCAGCGTAATAGAAACCGAATGCACGGTCGCGCGCGATGCCGATGCGCACGGTGTCAGAAAATTGAAAATTGCTTTTCACGTTCGCCTCTTCTCCCGCTGGGAGAGGATTGAGGTGAGGGCCTTGTTGCGGCACGGCCAGCGGCGCTTTTTTTGTCAACGCCAGCAATTTATCCAGATCCACCTGCTCCGCGATAGCCTCGCCGATCTGTTTGATTTTTGCATTGGCCACATGCGATTCATTGCTGGGCATCAGGCCCAGATGTCGCTCGACGATGGACAGACGCTCGTCGTGCTGGATCGCACCGACCACCGGCACATCGGTGTAATGCTCGATGA
>JAVHSB010000152.1:0-2842 GCA_036171955.1 Sideroxydans sp. | reverse complement strand
CGCCTGTCGCGCGCATGGGGCCCGGTCGGCCATTTGAACGCGGTGATGAACTCGCCCGAATTGCGCGAGGTTTATAACGCCACCCTGCCGAAGATCACCCAGTATTACGCCGAACTGGGCCAGAACCTCGCGCTGTTCGAAAAATTCAAAGCACTGCGCAACAGCCCGGAATTCGACGGCTTGAGCGCGACGCGCAAGAAAATTGTCGAGAACGAACTGCGCGATTTCCGCCTCGGCGGCGCCGAATTGTCCGCAGACAAAAAGGCGCGGTATCTCACCATCCAGGAGCGCCAATCCGAGCTGTCCTCGCGTTTCTCTGACAATCTGCTGGATGCGACCAACGACTTCACGCTGGTGGTTGAACAGCGCGGCGAGCTGTCCGGCTTGCCGGATGACGTTTTGCAGACCGCGCGCGAAACGGCGCAGGGCACAGACAAAACCGGCTGGCTGTTCACCCTGAAAGCGCCGTCCTATATGCCGGTGATGCAGTTTGCCGACAACCGCGACCTGCGTGAAAAATTGTATCGCGCGTATGCCACGCGCGCCTCCGAATTCGGCAGGCCCGACTGGGACAACACTCCTCTGATGGACGAGATCGTCGCATTGCGCGCGGAAGAAGCGGCCCTGCTCGGTTTTGCCAACTACGGCGAACTGTCGCTGGCCGCCAAGATGGCAGAATCTCCGCAGCAGGTCGTCGATTTCACGCGCGAGCTGGCACGGCGCGCCCGACCTTTCGCGGAGAAGGATTTAGCCGAAGTGCGCGACTTCGCCAGGGCAAAGCTCGGCATCAACGACCTGCGCTCATGGGACGTGGCATACGCCAGCGAGAAACTGCGCGAGCAGCGCTACGCTTTCTCCGAGCAGGAGGTGAAACAGTATTTCCCCGAAGATGCGGTTCTGGCTGGATTGTTCAAATTGGTGAAGACGCTTTATGCCCTGCGCATCAGCCCGGGCAAAGCGCCCGTCTGGCACGAGACCGTGCGCTTCTTCGATATCCGCGATGCGCACGACACGCTGGTCGGCCAGTTCTATCTCGACCTGTATGCGCGCAACAGCAAGCGCGGCGGCGCGTGGATGGACGATGTCATCACGCGGCGGCGACTGGCTGACGGGAGCATCCAGACCCCGGTCGCCTACCTCAACTGCAATTTTTCCTCCCCCGTCAATGGTAAGCCCGCCCTGTTCACCCATGACGAGGTGCAAACCCTGTTCCACGAATTCGGCCACGGTTTGCACCACCTGCTGACCGAAGTGGAAGACCTCGGCGTGTCCGGCATCAACGGCGTGGAATGGGATGCGGTCGAGCTGCCCAGCCAGTTCATGGAGAATTTCTGCTGGGAGTGGGATGTTTTGCAGGGCATGACCCGGCACGTGGACAAGAGCGGGCCGTTACCGCGCGATCTGTTCGACAAGATGCTGGCCGCGAAAAATTTCCAGAGCGGCCTCGCGACTTTGCGCCAGATCGAATTTGCGTTGTTCGACATGCTGATGCACAGCAGTTTCAATGTCGGCCAGGGCAAATCCATTCTCCGGTTGCTGGATGAAGTACGCGCCGAAGTCGCCGTGCTCATTCCGCCCGAATTCAACCGCTTTCCGCAGAGCTTCGCCCACATCTTCGCTGGCGGCTATGCGGCGGGTTATTACAGCTACAAGTGGGCCGAGGTCTTGTCCGCCGATGCCTACAGCCTGTTCGAGGAGCACGGTATCCTGAATCCGGAAATCGGTGCCCGTTTCCGCGCCGAAATATTGGCCATGGGCGGCGCGCGTCCCGCGCTGGATTCGTTCACCGCCTTCCGCGGCCGCGCCCCTTCCATCGATGCACTGTTGCGTCATAATGGGCTTATTGATGCTTGAGGAGTTCGCCATGAGATCGTTGCTTGTTCTGTGCGTCGTTCTGTCCTTTCCAGCCGCTCACGCGGGCGAGCTTTACCGCACCATCGACCGCGACGGCAACGTGCAATACAGCGACCGGTACGATCCTGCCGCCAGAAGCCTGAAGCTGGGCAACGAACCCATCGTCGAGGAGAGCTTGCCCTACGAGACACAAAAGGCCAAGCAGTTCTTCCCCGTGACGCTTTATACATTCGAGCAATGTGGCGCGCCCTGCAATGCCGCCAAAGCCTTGTTGGTCACCCGCGGCATCCCCTTCACCGAAAAGAGCCTGGTCACCCAGGACGATCTGGATGAGTTCCGCAAGATCTCGGGCACCGACCAGACGCCCGCGATGTTGGTGGGCAAGACCTGGGTCAGGGGTTTCCTTGCCCAGGAATGGCACAAGGAGCTCGATTTCGCCGGCTATCCCAAGACTGCACCGTATCGCTCCAAACCCGCTACTGCCAAATGAAGATTGCCACCTGGAACGTGAACTCCCTCAAGGTGCGCTTGCCGCATCTGCTGGATTGGCTGGCAGCGAATCCTGTCGATGTGGCGTGCCTGCAGGAGACCAAGACCGAGGACAAGAACTTCCCGCGTGACGAGCTGGCCGCCGCCGGCTATCAGGCCGTGTGCAGCGGACAGAAAACCTACAACGGTGTAGCCATCCTGAGCCGGTCGCCCATCAGTGATGTGCAGTTCGGCATCCCCGGTTTTGCGGACGAGCAAAAGCGCGCCATCGCCGCCACCATCAACGGCGTGCGCATCGTGTGTGTGTATATCCCCAACGGGCAGAGCCTCGATTCGGACAAATACCAATACAAACTCAAATGGCTGGCCGCGCTGAAACTGTGGCTGCAGGACGAGCTGGCCAAATATCCCAAGCTGGCTTTGCTGGGCGATTACAACATCGCCCCCGAAGACCGCGACTGCCACGACCCCGTGGCATGGCAAGGCAATGTGCTGGTGA
>JAVHSB010000151.1:0-2851 GCA_036171955.1 Sideroxydans sp. | reverse complement strand
CGCACCACGTTTGCCTCTGCGGCCCGGCCGATACGCACTCGCACGCTTTCGGATCGGCCGCGACTATAGCGCAATGCGTTGCGGCACAGATTCCACAACACCTGCTCCAGGTGCCCCCGATCGAAATATACCGGACAGTCTTGTGTCAAGCGCAAATCCACCACGGCACGTTCGATTTGCTCGGTCTGACACAACACCTCGACGAACCCGGGCAACAACTGCGCCAGATCGATCATCTCGGCCTGCGCGCGATCGCGCCGATTGAGTTGCATCACATCCTGCACGATGCGGTCGAGGCGTGAGATGTTATCCAGGATCAATTGCAACAGGCGGGCCTGCGCCGGTTCGCGCACTTCCTCCTTCATCAACTCGGCCGCATAGCTGATCGAGGACAGGGGATTGCGCACTTCATGCGCGATGTTCGCGGTGAGTCGCCCCAGCGCCGCGAGTTTCACCTGTCGCGCCTGTTCCTGCACCCGTTGCACGTCTTCGAGCACCATCACGGCGCCCCAGAAATGTTCGCTGCCGATGCGGAGGAAGCGCACCCGCACCTCGCTGTTGCTGCGCGGCAAACGCAGGATCTCGCCGCCGAGCGCCGGGTTCTGGCGCCACGCGGCATAGACCGCCTCGAGCAGCGGTGAGCATTCGCCCAGTCCGACCTGCGGGCGGGCCCCGAAGTCGAAACCCAGCAGGCGGCTTGCCCCCGGATTCGCTTGCCGCACCAGGCCACGCTCATCCACCACCAGCATACCGTCCGGCATGTCCTGAATCATCAGGCGATTGGCCTCGGCCATGCTGACAAGGTCGGCGCCGCGCAGCGTTGCCAGTTTCTCGCTCGCCAGCGCATAGCGGGAAAGGCTGTGCGCCAGCCAGGCTAGGGCAAAATACGAGATGCAAAGGATGCCGACCTGGAAGAATTGCGCAGCCGGGGCCTCCTGGGTGAGCACCGCATAAGCATGCTCGAGCAACAGGGCGATGCTGGCCAGCGCTGCATATAACAGTGTGATCCGGCCATGGCTGATCATTCCGGCAATGGCCAGCGACACCAGCAGCAACATCGGCAGATTGCTCTGCACGCCACCGCCGAAATAGGTGAGCAAGCTGACGCATGCAATGTCGGCGCACACCTGAAAGGCCAGTTGCCAACCGGGCTGCGGACTGCGCCGTGCGACGCCCGCCACTGATGCGAAGACCAGCAAGGTGTAGGCGGCACTGATCCAGAAGAATATCGTCTGTTCGCGCCCTGCCAATGACAAGGCGGCGCCGAACAGGGTCGTCAGCAGCAGGAGCAAACCGCCCAGCAGGAGACGGTAGAGATTGAAAAAACCGAGCGAGCGCCAGGGTTTCTGGACGGGCAACTCACCCGCCGGACGCAGCGCCGTGGACATGGCAAAAACAGGGATGGAGCTATCCCTCATGCGCGTTACTATTGGGTTTTACCGCGCCGGTGCGCTTCGCAGCAATAGTATTTGTCGCCATCGGCGATACCTTCGCTGCGCGGCAGATGCAGTCCGCAGCGGGCGCAACTGACCATGTCCTCGCCAATGGCAGGCGGATTTTCCTGGCCCGATTTATTGCGGAAAGTGCGCAGCAACCAGTACACCAGCGCAATGGCCAGCGCAATAAAGAGCAACCGAGCCATGTCTTGCCTCCCTGTGTGAGCGACGGATGTGAAGCGCTGACGCCGCGTATCCGATTGAATTGGTGCGCTCGGCGGGAGTCGAACCCACGACCCTCGGCTTCGGAAACCGATACTCTATCCAGCTGAGCTACGAGCGCGTTTTGGAGCGGTGCGCAGGATAACGGCTTTTGCACGTGCAGTCCAACTTACGGCGTAGCAAAGCAGGCCAAATGCTGCGCATGACAGACATAGCCCTTGGCATAGAGCAGGAGCACCCAAAACCAGAACAGCAGCAAAAATGCGACCAGCCCCATATAGGCATCGCCGATCATGCCGGGACTGAGACGGCGTGCCAGCCTGATCACGGGGTGTGTGATCGTGTCGAGCAGGCGATAAATGACGTTCGTCTGCCGTGTCCGCCCCGCCATCGCACCAACCACGGCTTGCCCGAGCAGAGCAAAGACGGCTATCTCGACCAGAGCCTTGAGCGAGACCACGCACAGCAATAGCGGTGATGTCAGCATGGCTTCCTTCAGCTTTTCTCAATCCTGTTGTCGCTTGCCATGCGGGGATAACGGACACTGTCGACCATGGACTGAATCTGCGAATTGGGCGCGCGCGTCAGCAGGCTGCCGCAGATGACCCCGAGGAACCCGACCGGCATGCCAAAAATACCGGCCGAGATCGGGTTGATATCCCACCACAGGCTGCCGTTGATCCCGAAGAACGGGTAAGTGCGATACATGTAATACATGCACACGGCGAGACCGCTGACCATTCCCAGCACCGCGCCGGTGCGGTTTGCGCGCTTCCAGAAAATTCCCAGCACCAGCGCCGGAAAGAAAGCGGAAGCAGCCAGTGAGAATGCGGCGCCGACCAGAAACAGGATATCGCCCGGCTTGAGCGACGTAACATAAGCCGCGCTGATCGCCACCAGCAACAACAGCCCTTTGGAGATTGCCAGACGCCTCCCGGTGGGCGCGGCAGGATTGATGATCTTGTAATACACATCATGCGACAGGGCATTGGCGATGGTCAGCATGAGCCCGTCCGCCGTGGACAATGCCGCAGCCAGCCCGCCCGCCGCCACCAGCGCAGTCACGACATAAGGTAGCCCCGCAATCTCCGGTGTGGCCAACACAATCAGGTCACCGCCCAGGGTGATTTCTGCCAGTTGCACAATCCCGTCGTGGTTCATGTCGGTCACACTCATCAGAGTGTTGTCCACCG
>JAVHSB010000150.1:0-13962 GCA_036171955.1 Sideroxydans sp. | reverse complement strand
GGATGCGCATGGACTCTTCCGGCGACAGAAAACATTTGTCGCCATTAACGGGCGAACGGAATTCCACCCCGCCCCCGGTGATCTTGCGCAATTCGCCCAGGCTGAACACCTGGAAGCCGCCGGAGTCAGTCAGGATGGGACCGTCCCAGCCCATGAAGCGATGCAGCCCGCCATGCGCCTCGATCACTTCCAGTCCGGGACGCAACCATAAGTGGAAGGTATTGCCGAGCACGATGTGCGCGCCGATGTCGCGCAACTCCTGCGGCGACATGGCTTTTACCGTGCCATAAGTACCCACCGGCATAAAAGCCGGTGTCTCGACCTTGCCGTGCGCCAGCTGAAGCGTGCCGCGCCGCGCCGCGCCGGATTGTTTGTGTAGTGTGAATTTCATAAACTTTTCAAAGCAAAACCATTTTTTGCCACAGAGATCACATGAGTACACAGAGAAAGACAAACCAACTGGAAACCTCTCTGTGTGCTCTGTGGCAAATTCATTGTTGTTCCCTTTCAATCAGCATCGCATCGCCGTAGCTGAAGAAACGGTATTCCTGCGCCACGGCATGCCGATAGGCGGCAAACAACCGGTCCGTGCCGCCGAACGCGCACACCAGCATCAGCAGGGTGGAGCGCGGCAGATGGAAATTGGTGAGCAGCACATCCACCACCCTGAAGCGGTAACCGGGGGTGATGAAGATGTCGGTCTCGGCGCTCCCCGCCTGCAACCGGTCGCCGGCGGCGGCACTCTCCAGCGCCCGCAGGCTGGTGGTGCCGACGCACACCACACGCCCGCCGTGCGCTTTTGCCCGTGCGATTGCATCCACCGTCGCCTGCGGCACGCTGTAGCGCTCGCTGTGCATGATATGGTCGGCCACGCGCTCGGCGCGCACCGGCTGGAACGTGCCCGCCCCGACATGCAGCGTGACATAGGCGATAGTCAAGCCCCGCTCGCCCAGTCGCTGCAACATCGTCTCGTCGAAATGAAGTCCGGCCGTGGGGGCGGCGACCGCTCCATGCTCGCGCGCGAAGACGGTCTGGTAGCGATCCTCGTCTTCTCCATCCGCCGCATGGGTGATATAGGGAGGCAGCGGCAGTTTCCCGTAACGTTCCAGCAAGGCTTCCACGCGCTCCGCAGCATCGAAATGCAGACGGAAGAACTCGCCCTCGCGCCCCAACACGGTTACCGGAATCGCGTCGGCAAGCAGCAGCCGACTGCCCGGCTTGGGTGTCTTGCTGGCCCGCACCTGCGCCAGCGCCTCGCGCTCGTCCAGGATGCGCTCGACCATCACTTCAACCTGGCCGCCCGTTTCCTTCTGACCGAACAGACGGGCTTTCAGCACCCGGGTATCGTTCAGGACCAGCACATCGTGCGGGCGCAGCAAAGCCGGCAAGTCAGTGAACAGGCGATCGACAATGCCTTGCGCCCCGACATGCAACAAACGGCTCGCCCCGCGCTGTTCGGGAGGATGTTGGGCGATCAGGCTTTGCGGCAGATCGAAATCGAAATCGGCGGTGCGCATCCCGGCAAATGAAATAAAAAATCAGGTCGCGCATTGTAGTTGATGAAGCATGGCGTTTCATGGATAATTCGCGCCCTTCCGCGTGGTATTGGCCGCGCGCAAGACTACCCTTGCCGGGGTGATGGAACTGGTAGACGTGCCGGACTCAAAATCCGGTGCCGCAAGGCGTGAGGGTTCGAGTCCCTCTCCCGGCACCAATCAAGTTTATTTGCATCAACTGTCAACGCAATTTATTCCCACAACGTTAAGGCTCCCGACACCACTGTGTCTTTAAAAATTTTATAAGGAGTCTCAAATGAAACTGATTTCTACCCTGATCGCCGTGGTATTTGCCGCTGCCTCTTTTTCTGCTGTTGCGGCTGAAACAACCGCGCCGGCAGCCGCGCCTGCTGCTGTAGCAGCACCTGTTGCCGCTGCCGCACCTGCAGCCAAGGCAGAAGCCAAGCCAGCAAAGAAAGCCACCAAAAAGGCAAAGAAAGCAACCAAGAAGGCAAAGCAGGACAAGGCTTCTGAAGTAGCGACGCCTGCTGCTGCAAAGTAATAAAAGTACTGTTGGAATGGCACCAGAAGGCAGGGGAAACCCTGCCTTTTTTATTTTCGTTTAGAATTGCAGCATGATCTGGAAACCCCATGCCACCGTTGCCGCCGTCCTCGAACAGGACGGCAAGTTCCT
The DNA here is from genome assembly GCA_036171955.1 of Sideroxydans sp. GTDB lineage: Bacteria > Pseudomonadota > Gammaproteobacteria > Burkholderiales > Gallionellaceae > Sideroxyarcus. The sequence goes on along the minus strand of JAVHSB010000150.1, from coordinate 11,772 downwards.
CTTGGTCGAGGAAGAGACCGAGCAAGGCATCCGCTTCAACCAGCCCGCCGGGCATTGGGAGCCGAACGAGACGCTGGCCGCCGGCGCGGTGCGCGAGGCGCTGGAAGAGTCGGCCTACGAGTTCGAACCTGAATACCTGATCGGGGTGTATCGCTGGCATGCGCTCAAATCCGATGTCACTTATCTGCGTTTCGCCTTCGGCGGACGCATCCTCGCGCATCACCCGGAACGCGCGCTGGACAAAGGTATTCTGCGTGCCGTGTGGATGACGCCGGGCGAGATCCGCGCCACGCAGGATCGCCATCGCAGCCCACTGATATTGCGCTGCGTGGAAGACTATCTCGCGGGCAAGCGCTACCCGCTCGATCTCATCACTCACTATGAGTAAGGGGCAAACCCTCACCCGAACCCTCTCCCCGAGGGAGAGGGGCCAATCGTGAAAGGCAATCGTAAATTCACTGTCGTCGTCGGCATGTCCGGCGGCGTGGACTCTTCCGTCACCGCGCTCCTGTTGAAGGAGCAGGGTTACGAGGTCATAGGTCTGTTCATGAAGAACTGGGAAGACGACGATGACAGCGAATACTGCTCCTCGCGCCAGGACCTGATCGATGCCGTTTCGGTTGCCGACACCATCGGCATCCCGATCGAGGCGGTGAATTTCGCCAAGGAATACAAGGACCGCGTATTCAGCTATTTCCTGCGTGAATACGAGGCCGGGCGCACACCGAACCCGGACATCCTGTGCAATTCCGAGATCAAGTTCAAGGCATTCCTCGACCACGCGATGCGCCTCGGCGCCGAAAAGATCGCCACCGGCCATTATGCCGGGGTGCGCGAGCAAGACGGTCTGTTCGAGTTGCTCAAGGCGGAGGACGACAGCAAGGATCAGAGCTACTTCCTGCACCGCCTGAACCAGCACCAGTTGTCGAAGTCCCTGTTCCCGCTCGGCGAAATCCACAAGTCGAAAGTGCGCGAAATCGCGCGCCAGCACAACCTCTCCAATCACGCGAAGAAGGACAGCACCGGCATCTGCTTCATCGGCGAACGTCCGTTCCGCGAATTCCTCAACCGTTACCTGCCAACGCAGCCGGGCGACATGGTGACGCCGGAAGGCAAGGTGATGGGCCGGCACATGGGGCTGTCTTTCTACACCAACGGACAACGGCAGGGACTAGGCATCGGCGGCGACAAGGAAGGCAGCGGCGAGCCATGGTTCGTCGCCGGCAAGGACATGGCCAACAACTGCCTGATCGTGGTGCAGGGACACGATCATCCGCTGCTGCTCGCGCACGAACTCGTCGCACAGGACATGCACTGGATCAGCGGCAGCGCGCCGGACGCGACACGCTCTTATGCGGCCAAGACGCGCTACCGCCAGCAAGATGCTGCCTGCCGCATCACCCTGACCAGCACGACTTCGGCGCGTTTTGCTTTCGATGAAGCGCAATGGGCAGTGACCCGGGGACAGGCGGCTGTGCTCTACGACGGCAGGGTCTGCCTCGGCGGCGGCTTTATCGAATGAAGTGCAAGACCGCGTAAATCATCGCGGCGCAAGTCAGTCCGCGATGCGCCCCATCAGGGTGCGCCCCGCTCCGCCAGCAGCGCGTACAAACGGCGGCTGTCGGCGCGCTGCACGGTGAATTTCCATGCGCCGATCTGAAAACGCTCCCCGCGCTTGGGAAGCTGGCCGGCCGTTTTCAGGATCAACCCGCCGATCGTGTCGCACTCCTCGTCGCTGAAATCCGCATCCATGGCTTCGTTGAAATCCGCGATTGCCGTATCGGCCTTGACGCGCCAGTGGGTATCGTCCTTTCGGATGATGTTGTTCTCATCCTCGTCGAAATCGAATTCGTCGGCGATTTCGCCCACGATCTGTTCCAGCACATCTTCGATCGTCACCATGCCGCACACGCCGCCATATTCATCCACCACCAGCGCGAGATGGTTGTGGTTGCTGCGGAAATCACGCAACAGCACGTTCAGGCGTTTGGATTCCGGCACGAACACGGCCGGGCGCAGCATGTCGCGCAGCTCGAACTCCTGCCCCGCGTAATAGCGCAGCAGGTCTTTGGCCAGCAGGATGCCGATGATGTTGTCCTTGTCCCCGTCGATGACGGGAAAGCGCGAGTGCGCGGTCTCGATGACGAAGGGGACGAATTGCGGCAGCGGCTGACTGATGTCGATGACATCCATCTGCGCGCGCGGAATCATGACTTCGCGCACCGGCGTCTCGGAAACCTGGATCACGCCTTCCATCATGGAAAGCGCATCGGCATCCAGCAGATTGTGCTCGTAGGCGCCGTACAGCAACGCGATGAGCTGTTCGCGATCTTCCGGCTCCCGCAACAACAGCGTGGAGAGCCGTTCCAACAAGGTGGGTTTATTGCCGTTACTGCTACTGTCTGAACCGTCCATTGCCCTGCTACTGACTAACAAGATAGGGTGCAGGATACCGTAATTTGAGGAGCAACGCAGTCTCCCGCGCTTCCATGCGCTCGGCATCGCGCCGCTTTTCGTGGTCGTAACCCTGCAAATGCAGGGCGGCATGAATGGTCAGGTGCGCATAATGCGGGAACAGTTCCTTGCCCTGTTCCCGCGCCTCGCGCTCGACCACCGGCGCGCAGATCACCACGTCGCCGTACAACGGCATACAGTCGTCGTAAACAAAAGTCAGCACATTGGTGGCGTAATCCTTGCCGCGATAACTCTGGTTCAGCGCGCGCCCCTCAATCTCGTCCACGATGCGCAATGCCATCTGCACGTCCTGCTCCAGCGCCACTTTCACCCAGCGCCGGAATTGCTGCCGCGTCGGCATGATCCGCGCATTGCTGGCATATTGCACCGCCAGCGAAAGTTTATGGGCTTCAGTCATGGTCGGCGGTAGCGTGTTTCTCATAGGCGGAGACGATTTTCTGCACCAGCGGATGGCGCACCACGTCTTCGGCCAGGAACTGCTGGAAGGCGATGCCGCGCACATCCGCGAGCACCCTGCGCGCGTCGTTCAATCCGCTCTTCTGCCCGCGCGCTAGGTCGATCTGGGTCACATCCCCGGTGATGACCGCCTTGCTGCCGAAGCCGATGCGCGTCAAAAACATCTTCATCTGCTCCGGCGTGGTGTTCTGCGCCTCGTCGAGGATGATGAAGGAGTGGTTCAGCGTGCGCCCGCGCATGTAAGCCAGCGGCGCGATCTCGATGGCGCCGCGCTCGAACGCCTTGGCCACCTTTTCCAGTCCCAGCAGGTCGTACAGCGCATCGTACAGCGGGCGCAGATAGGGATCGACCTTCTGCGCCAGGTCGCCCGGCAGGAACCCAAGACGCTCCCCCGCCTCCACCGCAGGGCGCACCAGCACCAGACGCTTCACGTTCTCGCGTTGCAGCGCATCGACCGCCGAGGCGACCGCCAGATAGGTCTTGCCGGTACCCGCAGGGCCGATACCGAAAGTGATGTCGTGTTCCTGGATGGCGCGCAGATATTCGTTCTGGCGCACGGTGCGCCCGCGCACTTCAGCCTTGCGCGTCATCAGCAGCGGCACCGATTCGCTTCGGGTATCGGGCAACTCCGGCCGCATGGATTCGATCAGCCCGAGTTGCAGGCGCTCCAGCGTGATATGGTTTCCCGCCTCCTGATAGAAGCGCTGCAGAACCGCGCGCGCCAGTCCGGCCTGCGCGCCGCCGATGGTGAATTGTTCGCCGCGGCGGGCGATATTCACTTCCAGCGCGGTCTCGATCTGGCGCAGGTTTTCGTCAAAAGCTCCGCACAGATTTGACAGCCGCTCGTTATCCACCGGCTCGAAAGAAAAGTGTTCTGTTTTTTTCATGACTGGATCAGCGCCTCGCCGCGCAGCGTATGCCCAGACACCGCGGTGATGCGCACATCGACGAAACGCCCGAGCATGCCGGCGGAGCCGGCAAAGTTGACGATGCGGTTGTTTTCGGTGCGCCCGGCCAGTTCACGCGCATCCTTGCGCGAGACATTCTCCACCACCACGCGCTGTACGCTGCCGAGCAGCGCCTGACTGTATTGCTGTTCCAGTTCGCCGATGCGCGCCTGCAGCCGGTGCAGCCGCGCCAGTTTGACCTCTGCCGGTGTCTCATCCGCCATTTCCGCCGCCGGTGTGCCGGGGCGCGGGCTGAAGGTGAAACTGAAACTCGTATCGAATTCGATCTCATCGATCAGCTTCAGCGTCGCCTCGAAATCGGCCTCCGTCTCGCCGGGAAAGCCGACGATGAAATCCGATGTGATCGAGATGTCCGGCCGCGCGGTACGCAGCTTGCGCACGGTGGATTTGTATTCGAGTACGGTGTAGCCGCGTTTCATTGCCGCCAGCACCCGGTCCGAACCGGATTGCACCGGCAGGTGCAGATGGGCGGCGAGTTTGGGGATGGCGGCATGCGCATCGATCAGGCGCTGCGACATCTCGCGCGGATGCGAGGTCGTGTAGCGCAGGCGCTGCACCTGTGGCCGGGCGGCAATGGCCTGCAGCAGGAAAGCGAAATCGACGCTATCGCCATCCTCCGTCTCGCCCTGATACGCATTCACGTTCTGCCCGAGCAGGGTGATCTCGCCCACGCCCTGCGCCGTCAAGCCATCCACTTCCCGCATGACATCCGCAAAGGGCCGCGACACTTCCTCGCCGCGCGTATAGGGCACCACACAAAACGTGCAGTATTTGCTGCACCCTTCCATGATGGAAACAAAAGCCGTGCCGTGCGTGGTCTGCGCGGCCGGCAAATGATCGAACTTCTCGATTTCCGGGAAACTGACATCGACCTGCGGCTTGCCGCTCGCCCGCCGCGCCGCGATCAACTCAGGCAAACGGTGCAGGGTCTGCGGGCCGAACACCACATCTACATAAGGAGCGCGCCGGATGATCGCTTCCCCCTCCTGGCTGGCCACACACCCCCCCACCCCGATCAACAGGGCCGGATTGGCCTGCTTCAGGGCGCGTGCGCGGCCGAGGTCCGAAAATACCTTCTCCTCCGCCTTTTCGCGTATCGAACAGGTGTTGAACAAAATGATATCCGCATCCTCCGGTCGCTCGATTTGCGTCATACCCGCACTGGCGCGCATCACATCGGCCATCTTGTCCGAGTCGTACTCGTTCATCTGACAACCGTAGGTCTTGATGTAAAGCTTGTTTGTCATTCGACTTCCTGTTTTATCGGGGTCTGCGTACGACGCGAACATCCCTTCAACAAAAGGGATATTCCTGACTAATATACTCATATAATAATTTCCGACCCGCATGTTTCATCCGCTGGTCATCTTACAAAAATCATTGAGCCAAAGGGGAGTTCATGTCTTACATTGCAGATTTCACCACCATCAGCGTTGCCATTTTCTCCGTCGGTTTTTCCGTCTGGATGGTGCTTCAGATGTTCGCCAAAGAGTAGTCCTTGCGGGGCCGGAAACACTTTCCGGCCCGCCCCCTCCCGCTATCCCAATGACCTGCGTAGCAGAGCTGCATAGTAGGGTATTCCTGTTCGTGCGCTTGTCGCACAGAATCTTTGTGCTACGATTGCCCCTGCATTTTTGATGTTATTTTCAACTTGAATCTCTGGGAGGGGAACAAACATGTCTTTTATCGCTGACCTGTCTGCAATCGGAACCGCAGCCGTTGCCGTTATTTTTACATTGTGGATGCTGAAACAACTGTTCTCTGACAATCAGTAAGCAGCGCATCCTGCAAAAATGAAAACTCCAGCCCGTGCTGGAGTTTTTTTATTTGGTGGTGATAGGTGGACTTGAACCACCGACCCCAGCATTATGAGTGCTGTGCTCTAACCAACTGAGCTATATCACCGGATCACTTGATAGGCAGAGCGATGCCCGGCCAAAAAGAGGGCGGCATTTTGCTGATTTAGAGGCCGCCTGTCAATTACAGTCTGTCGATTTCAGCTCGCTTTCCGGGAAATCCCGCAGCATCTGCTGCAACTTTTCTTCGGTCGCCCCATCAATCCCGCCCAATTCGAACACGGTGAATTTGAGTTTGCTTTGCCGCTCGCCTATTTTCGCCGTGCGTACGCCTTTGGTTTTCAGCAGTTCCAGAAAATTGCGCGCCGCCTGCTCCGTGCGAAATACGCCGAGCGAGATGGCATGCATCCACTCGCCTGCTTCCTGCACCACGAAGTAGTCATTCACCCCAAGTTTCTTGAGCTGATCGATTTTCTGATTCACTTTTCCGATACCCCCTTGCGGCGGCATATACACCCAGAACCCCCCAATGCGTTCGACCGTGTCCTGGCGCAATTTATCGCCCAGGTGCAGCGTTGCCAGCGCCGCATCCGCCCGCGCCAGGTTCTCGCCGGAAAATTCGCCCCAGACCAGACATTTCTTGGGCGGCGGCAGTGCCGACAGTTCGGGACTCAGGCGCGATGCCGGAGCTGCCAGTTCGGCCGGGGCTGGCTCTTGCACGTCGGCGGCCCTGACTCCCCTTGCCGGAGCGGACGATGCGAGCAATTGCAATTCGCCCGCATCGGGCAGGCGGATCTTGTTCGCGTTGAATTCCGCCTGCACCAGCAGCGCTTCCGGTTCGCCGGTCAATTGCCCGCCCCAGCGGATCAGGACAAAGAACAGCACGTTGACCAGCAACAACAATATCAACCACACCCTGCTCATGCTTTGTTTTCTCCCATTGCCTGCAAGCCATGCAGCACCAGATCGTCCACACGCTCGCACGGCACGTCCAGATTTGCCATGACGGATTCGGCCGCGCCGCCACTGATAAGGCAGCGCGCCTTGCCGCAGCGCCGCTCCAGCAATTCAAACTGCCGCATGATCGCGCCCTGCGTCGCGCGCAGCGCACCGCTGGCCATCGCATCCGCGGTATTCAGCGGAAAGTCGCAGATGCTGCCCGCGCCCTGAGTCAACTGCGCCGTGCCGCTCGCCAGACTACGCTGCATCAATGCTGTTCCGGGCAGGATCAGGCCGCCGATGAATTCGCCTTCAGCCATCAAGGCATCGAGCGTGGTGGCTGTGCCGCAGTTGACCACGAGACAGGCTCCGCGCACATGATGCCACGCACCGATGAGCGCCGCCCAGCGGTCGCTGCCGAGTTGTTGCGGCACCGCATAGCCATTGTGCACGCCGCACTGCTCCACGCCGGCGCCGATGAATGACGGGTTGCAGTCCGGCCATAGCGCCAGCAGCTTGCGCAGTCGCGCCGCCATTCCTGCACCGGCGACATTGGAAACCAGCACGCGGGAAGGCGATGGCAAGCGCGCGAACTCCCGCCCCATAGCGTCGATCTGCGCATTGTCGAGCACGCCGTGCTGCGCCCAGCGCCCGGCCTCGACCTGCGCCCATTTGCAGCGGCTGTTCCCCACATCCAGCAACAACATTCAAGCACTCCTCAAACTGATCTCGCCGGCATGGAACACCTGCGGGCCGGACGGCGTTTCCACGCGCAACGCCCCCTCTGCGGTCACCCCCAGCACCACCCCCGCGACCTGCCGGCCATCGGGCAAGGCCAGCATGACACGCTTCTGCCGATAGGCATGATTCTGCTCCCACTCGTCGCGCAAGGCGGCAAATCCCTGTGCCGCATACTCCTGCAGCAGACACAGCAGATGTCGCAGCAATACTGCGAACACCCTATTGCGTTCGGCAACCGGCACGCCGGCTCCGGCGAGATCGCTGGCGGGCTGTCCGATCGCGCCACGCGCCCTCTCATCAAGCGCCAGATTGAGGCCGACGCCGATCACGACCGCGCTCGGGCCCAGCATATCGCCTTGCGCCTCGAGCAGAATTCCCGCCAACTTTCCTTCGCCCAGCAAAATGTCGTTGGGCCATTTCAGGCTGACTTCCCGCACCCCAAGCTCGCGCAGGGCGCGCACCATCGCGACGCCGACCGCCAGACTCAGGCCGGAAAGCGCACCCAGTCCGCACTCGAAGCGCCACAGCAGCGAAAAGGTCAAACCATCGCCCAGGGCAGCATGCCAGGGGCGGCCGAGGCGGCCGTGCCCGGCGCTTTGCCATTCCGCGGCCAGCACGCTGCCCGACGGCGCTCCGAGCATGGCGCGCTGCAGCAGCAAGGCGTTGGTCGAGGTCGCATGATCGACGATCTCCAACTGCAAGCCCTGCGCCACAGCACCCATCTGGTCGCGGATGGATGTCGCATCCAGCCAGTACAAGGGACGCGCGAGGCGATAACCGCGTCCGCGCACCCGATGCAGTTCGAGGCCGTACCTTTCGGCGTCGCGCAACGCGTTGTGCACGCTTGCGCGCGAGAGGCCGAGTTGGCCGGCCATTTCTTCGCCGGAGCGGAAGCGACCATCGGCCAGCAAGCGCAGGAGATCGAAGGTCAAACGGTGCGGCAAGTCAGACAAAGAACGGCTCATTGCGCCAGGTCTGCGCACAGCGGCGCCCCACCCTGCCCCATGAATTCGGCGATCTCGTCGCGCCGTTGCAGTGCATCGCGGTAACCCAGTTCGATCAGCGCGCGGCAATAGTCCTGATCGAATAACAGATAGCTGACCAGATTGGCGCCGTTGCCGCGCCGCACGCCGACCAGCCGCAACAACACGCGGATCGTCCACGGCAAATGTTTGACATAACGCTCGGCAATTTTCTCCAGCGACTGGCTGGGCGTAATCACCAGCGTATCGATCTTGCGCAGGGTAAATTGTCCGCGCAGCGCCTCGGGGATCGAACCCACGGTCTGGTTGATGCGATGCAGACGTTCCAGATCCACCTCCAGGCCGTCGAGGAAGATGCTGTCCAGAGCATGGCCGCCGATCTCCGCCAGCGAGGGATAGTGCTCGATTTTTGGGCGCTGCCCGGTTTCATCCGCCGCGCGCTGGCCGACGCCGACCACCAGGATGCGCTCCGCGCCCAGATGCAGGGCGGCGCTGATTGGCGCGACCTGGCGCATCGAGCCGTCGCCGAAGAATTCGCGATTGACATGCACCGCAGGAAAGATGAACGGAATCGCGGAAGAGGCCAGCAGATGCTGGATTTCGATGCGGGTCGGCACGCCGAGGCGGCGCGCGCGCTTCCACGGCTGGATATCGGGCGCACCCTGGTAGAACGTCACGGAATGCCCGGAACCATAGCCGGACGCCGTGATGCCGAGCGCGTGCAGCGAGCCGGTGTCGATCTGGCGCTGGATCAGTTCGCACGGCAGGATGCGTTCGAGATACTGGCGCAACGGCGAACTGTCGAGCAGCGACACGCGGTTCATCCGGTTGCTGCCGAACATGCTCAACAGCAGGCCCAGCACCCAGCGGCCACTGTTGCTCAACACCCCCAGCAAGTCGGCGCGGTAGATGTCGGTCACGTTCGCATTGTTCCAGATGTTCAGCAGGTAGCGCACACCCTTGCGGAAATGGCGCGCATTGACCGCGAGGGTGACGGCATTCATCGCGCCGGCAGAAGTGCCGCACACCACGACAAACGGCAGGCGCGCACGATAAGGCGTGAATTCGGCAAGTGCTTTCAGCACGCCGACCTGATAGGCGGCTCGCGCGCCGCCGCCGGTCAGGATCAGTCCGATCTTCTGTTTCGGCATCGTCCGCATCTGCTGCTAGGTGTGCGCCTTCACCGCTTCGAGCGCATCGTGCAAAGTCTCTTCGGGCAAGGCATTGAGATATTCGGAGATCATTTCCGCCGGCTCCACCGCCTTCGGCTGCAGCAGTCCGACCTCGACATTCGCCACCAGCACCGCAGCCGCGCCCGCCACCCGGAGCAGGTATGTGCGCTCGACCATCAGCATTTCGATCTCTTTGCGCAACAGCGCGACTTCCTGTTTATCCATCACTCTCTCCTCGTCTGCACACTGGCAACCGCCAGCGCACTCATATTCACGATGCGGCGCGCGGTCGCGGTCGAAGTCAGAATATGCGCCGACTTGTTCGCCCCGAGCAGAATGGCGCCGATGGTGATGCCATCGCCCGCCGTCATCTTGAGCAGATTGTAGGCGATATTCGCCGCGTCCAGATTGGGCATCACCAGCAGGTTCGCCTGCCCCTTCAGCCGCGCCGCCGGGAAAATCTGGCTGCGCATCGTTTCCGACAATGCCGCATCGCCGTGGATCTCGCCTTCGACTTCGAGTTCCGGCGCCTGCACTGCCAGCAATTCGCGCGCGCGCGCCATCTTGCGCGCCGAAGCATCGGTGTGGCTGCCGAAGTTGGAATGCGAGAGCAGGGCGACCTTGGGCGCGATGCCGAAATAGCGCACTTCTTCCGCCGCCAGCAAGGTCATCTGCGCGATCTCCTCCGCACTCGGATCCAGGTTGACATGGGTGTCGCAGATGAACAGCGTGTGCTGTGGCAGCAGCAGCAAGTTCATCGCGCCATACACGCTGTTGCCGGGACGATGCCCGATCACCTCGTCGATATAGCGCAAGTGATACAGCGGCTGGTCCACCGTGCCGCACAGCATCGCATCCGCCGCGCCCATGCGCACCAGCATGGCGGCGATCAGCGTGCTGCGGCGGCGCATCTCGCGCTTCGCCACTTCCGGGGTCACCCCGTTGCGCGCCATCAGGCGGTGGTACTCCATCCAGTATTCGCGGTAGCGCGGATCATCGTCCGGATTCACCAGCTCGAAATCCTGTCCGGCACGGATGCGCAGGCCCAGCCTGGCGATGCGCGCATCGATCACGGCGGGGCGCCCCACCAGGATCGGGCGCGCGATACCCTCGTCCACCACGGTCTGCACCGCATGCAGCACGCGCTCGTCTTCGCCTTCGGCATAAGCCAGACGTTGCGGATTCTTTCTGGCCAGATCGAACACCGGCTTCATCAGCATCGAGGAGTGATAAACGAAGCCGGAGAGCTGCTCGATGTAAGCGGCCATGTCGGCGATCGGGCGCGTCGCCACGCCGCTGTCCATCGCCGCCTGCGCCACGGCTGGCGCCACCTTGGAGATCAGGCGCGGATCGAACGGCTTCGGGATCAGATATTGCGCGCCGAAACTCAGGCTTTCGTCGCTGTACACCGCGGCCACCTCTTCCGATTGTTCCGCCTGCGCCAGCTCGGCAATGGCGTACACCGCGGCCTTCTTCATCTCCTCGTTGATCGTGGTCGCTCCCACGTCCAGCGCCCCGCGAAAGATGTAGGGGAAGCACAGCACATTGTTCACCTGGTTGGGAAAATCGGAGCGCCCGGTCGCCAGGATCGCATCCGGCCGCGTTTCCAGCGCGAGTTGCGGCAATATCTCCGGCACCGGATTGGCCAGGGCAAAGATCAGCGGCTGCCGCGCCATCTGTTTCACCATCTCCGGTTTCAGCACGTTGCCCGCCGACAGACCGAGAAACACATCCGCCCCGGCGATCACCTCGCCCAGCGTGCGCTGCTGGATGTCGCGCGCATAACGCGCCTTGTTGTCGTCCATCTCCTCGACGCGCCCCTTGTACACCACGCCCTTGATGTCGGTGACGACGATGTTCTCCATGCGCACGCCGAGCGCGACCGCCATGTCCAGACAAGCCAATGCGGCCGCACCGGCGCCGCTCGCCACCAGTTTGACCTCCCCGATCTTCTTGCCAACCACCTTCAAGCCGTTCAGCAATGCCGCCCCCACGATGATGGAGGTGCCGTGCTGGTCGTCGTGGAAAACGGGGATGCGCATGCGCTCGCGCAGCTTGCGCTCGATGTAGAAACACTCGGGCGCCTTGATGTCTTCCAGATTGATGCCGCCGAAGGTGGGTTCCAGCGCGGCGATGACGTCGATCAGCTTGTCCGGGTCGTTCTCGGCAATCTCGATATCGAACACATCGATGCCGGCGAACTTCTTGAACAGCACGCCCTTGCCTTCCATCACCGGCTTGG
>JAVHSB010000149.1:0-13987 GCA_036171955.1 Sideroxydans sp. | reverse complement strand
CGGGGCATGAAGCGCTGCTTCGCCCAGCGTCCATTGCCGTCCATGATCATCGCGATATGGCGCGGCACAGCGGCAATCTCAGGGATGGTGCGGGTTGAGCTTTTGAAGAAGGCCATGTTCTGGATTTTGGATTCAGGAATCAGGATTTAGTAAAGGACAAGAAGGCATGCTCAATCCCAAATCCCAATTCCAGCATTCCATTTAAACCGCCATCAGGTCCGCTTCTTTGACCTGCAATGCCTTGTCGATCTCGGCAACGAAGCGATCGGTCAGTTTCTGAACATCTTCCTGTGCGCGACGCTCATCATCCTCACCCACCGACTTATCCTTCAACAATTTCTTCAACTGCTCGTTGGCATCGCGCCGGATGTTGCGCACCGCGATCTTGGCCTCCTCGCCCTCGCTCTTAACCACCTTGATCAAATCGCGCCGACGTTCCTCGGTCAGCATCGGCATCGGGACACGGATAAGGTCGCCATTGGTGGCGGGGTTCAACCCGAGGTCTGAATCGCGGATCGCCTTTTCAACGGGGCCGACCATGTTTTTTTCATACGGCTGCACGCCGATCGTGCGTGCATCGGTGAGAGTGATGTTCGCCACCATGTTGATCGCGGTGGGGCTGCCGTAGTAATCCACCATCACATGATCGAGGATGCCGGTGTGCGCGCGCCCGGTGCGGATCTTGCCCAGGTCTGCCTTCAGTGCATCCAGCGACTTGCTCATCTTCTGTTCGACGCTTTTTTTGATATCGGCAATCATGTTCTGCTCCTATTCGACCCGCACCAGCGTTCCTTCGCCCTCGCCGAACACGACGCGCTTGAGCGCACCCGGCTTGAAGATGCTGAACACGATGATGGGCAACTTCTGGTCGCGGCAAAGGGTCAGCGCGGTGGCATCCATCACCTTCAGGTTCTTGCTGATCGCCTCGTCGAAACTCAAGCTCTGGTAGCGGATCGCATCCGGATTCTTTTTCGGATCGTCCGTATAAATGCCATCCACCTTGGTCGCCTTGATCACCACATCGGCGGACATTTCGACTCCGCGCAGGGCAGCGGCGGTATCGGTGGTGAAGAACGGGCTGCCGATGCCGGCAGCGAAAATCACCACCTTGCCGTCTTCCAGATAGCGCAGCGCCTTGCCGCGGATGAACGGCTCCGCAACCTGTTCCAGGCTCAAGGCGGATTGCACGCGGCATTCAACGCCGGCACGGGTCAATGCGTCCTGCAACGCCATCGAATTCATCACCGTGGCCAGCATGCCCATGTAATCGGCGGTCGCCCGATCCATCCCGGCAGCGGCGGGGGCGACACCGCGGAAGATGTTGCCGCCGCCGATCACCATCGCCACTTCCACCCCCAGTTCGACCACATCCTTGATCTCGGCAACGATGCGCTCGATGACCGCACGGTTGATGCCGTAGCTGTCATCGCCCATCAGGGCTTCGCCGGAAAGCTTCAGCAGGATGCGTTTGAAGGCGGGAGTGGGCATGCATCAACCTTTCTTGACAGCGGCGGCAGCGGCAGCGACTTCCGCCGCATAGTCTTCCACCTTCTTCTCGATGCCCTCGCCGACGATGAACATCTGGAACGCCCTGACCGTGGCACCCTTGCCTTTCAGCAATTGCTCGACGGTCTGCTTGCCGTCCTCGGCCTTGACGAAGACCTGACCAAGCAAAGTGACTTCGCGCAGGAACTTCTGCACCGTACCTTCCGCGATCTTCTCCAGCATCGCTTCCGGCTTGCCGCCTTCGCGCGCCTTCTCGATGGCGATGCGGCGCTCGGTCGCGATGTCTTCCGGATTCACGCCGGTGGCATCGACGGATTTCGGCTTGGAGGCCGCGATGTGCATCGCGATGTCCTTGCCCATGGTTTCGTCGCCGCCTTCGTAGTTCACCATCACGCCGATCTTGTTGCCATGCAGATAGGTGGCCAGCTTGCCGCTGCTGGTCACGTAACGTTCAAAACGGCGCACGGTCACGTTCTCGCCCAGCTTCATCACCAGCGCTTTGCGATCCTCTTCCACGCTGCCGACGCCGTTGGCCAGTTTCATGCCCAGCAGCGCCTCGATGTCGGCTGGGTCGTTCTTGGCCACAGTCTCGGCAGAGTTCCTGGCGAAAGCCATGAAGTCGTCGTTCTTGGCGACGAAATCGGTCTCGCAGTTCACTTCCACCACCGCGCCGGTCTTGCCGTCGGCTGCCAGCCACGAACCGATCACGCCCTCCGCCGTCACACGCGAAGCGGCCTTGCTCGCCTTGGCGCCGCTCTTGATGCGCAGCAGTTCTTCTGCCGCCTTGAAATCGCCGTTGGACTCCACTAGCGCTTTTTTGCATTCCATCATGCCGAGGCCGGTTGCCTCGCGCAGTTCCTTCACCATTGATGCGGTGATTTCAGCCATGTTCAAACTCCTAACAATCTCAACAAAATTCAAGTTACAAAAAAGGGGGCTTGCGCCCCCTTGTTGCGGGAAGGCAGCTTACGCAGCAGCACTTTCCGCGACGTGCTCGACCAGGTCGTTGGTCGCCTGCTCGCGACCTTCCAGAATCGCATCGGCCACGCCGCGCGCATACAGGCGGATCGCCTGGCTGGAATCGTCGTTGCCGGGGATGACATAATCCACGCCGAGCGGGCTATGGTTGGTATCGACCACACCAAAGACCGGGATGCCGAGTTTCTGCGCTTCGGTGACAGCACCCTTCTGATAGCCGACATCGATGACAAAAATCGCGGTGGGCAGACCTTGCAGGTCCTTGATACCGCCCAGGCTGCGCTCCAGCTTTTCCAGCTCGCGGCGGAACATCAGGCCTTCCTTCTTGGTGACCTTGTCGATGCTGCCGTCTTCGATCATCCCTTCCAGTTCCTTCAGACGCTTGATCGAGGTTTGCACGGTCTTGAAATTGGTGAGCATGCCGCCCAGCCAGCGATAATCGACAAAAGGCGAACCGCAACGCATCGCTTCTTCGCGGATGATCTCGCGCGCCTGGCGCTTGGTCGCCACAAACAGGATGGTGCCCTTCTTCGCCGCGATCTTGCGCAATTCCTTCAGCGCATCGTTAAACATCACGACGGTCTTTTCCAGGTTGATGATATGAATCTTGTTGCGATGACCGAAAATATACGGAGCCATCTTGGGATTCCAGAAACGGGTCTGGTGGCCGAAATGGACACCCGCCTCGAGCATTTGACGCATTGTTACAGTTGCCATGTGTTACTCCAATCGTTAAGGGTTAAGTCTTCCACTCGCCAGCCCGATCTCCCCGATGCCGCAGGAGACACCCCAACATGAACGAGTGTGTGGATTTCCGCAAATTCGGCGTATGCCGGATAAACAGGGCGCGCATTGTAACCGAAGCGCCTTTTCGACTCAAGGACGGTCTAATCTGCGGACTTTACCGGTATGCCCAGACCGCGAATGCGCCGGGCGAATGGTTCAAGACTGGCATGCGTCAGGGCTGACAAGCGTGATGCTTCCTCCTGCAATACGGGGCGCGCCAAGCTATATAGCAGAACCCCTGCGGGCTTGATGCCATCGCGCAACAGGTCCCGGAGGAAATCAAGGTAGTCGTCCTCATCCTGCCTGCTCGGTGCCACACCATCCAGCGCGAACCAGCAAGTCTGCAACCAGGTATTCGGACAGCAGCGGATGGCGGCAACCAGGTTCTGGTGCACTGAATCCATCGTCATTTTTGTGTCGTTCACCAGGGCCATTCCCGCCGCGCTGGCACGGTCCAGTTTGAACCAGACCTCTCCGTTGACGTGCGCCATGAGGCGCAGACCCCGCTGCACGTTGTCGCGCTGCATGAGGCTGCCGTTGGTGATGAGCACCAGCTTGAGGCCGGCCGGCTTCAGTCGTGCGGCGAGCTCAACGACCTCGGCGAATTCCTGTGCGCTGGTCGGCTCGCCGTTGCCCGACAGGGCGATATCGCTGATGTGGCGGGCCTCGGGAGGAACGCGCTGCATGAAATCACCGTGCTGCAACTCATCCAGAAAGCCGCGCAATTCCTTTTCCAGCACTCCCAGATCGACCGGCGGAGCGGTGCCGCGGGCAAGGCCAGGCACCTGGCAATAGATGCAGCGCCAGTTGCACGCATTGTTGGGATTGAGATTGATACCAATGGAGACACCGCCCGCGCGGCGCGACACGACCGGATAGACATAGTGCAATCCGGCGCTGTCGCGGCTGTGGTCTGTCGTCGTCAGATCGGCCACGCGAGGCTCAAGACTTGACGATCGGCAGGTACTGCGCCGGATCGACCGGCTTGCCCTGCCGCCGGATTTCGAAATGCAGTTTGACCTGATCCGCATCAGTACTGCCCATCTCCGCGATCTGCTGTCCTTTGCGCACGCTCTGCCCCTCCTTCACCAAAATGCGGTCGTTGTGCGCGTAGGCACTGAGGAAGGTGGCGTTGTGCTTGATGATGACCAGCTTGCCGTAGCCGCGCAGACCGCTGCCTGCGTACACCACTTTCCCGGCCGCACTCGCCACAACCCGCTGGCCGAGCGTGCCGGCAATATCGACCCCTTTGCGATTGGCGCTCCTGGAGAATCCGGCAACCAGCTTGCCTTGCGCGGGCATCCCCCATTCCAGCGCATCGACGCCCCCGTCCCCTCCCCCGGCAATCGCCGGTGCCGGCTCTCGGTTTTCCACAATGACGGGTTGATCGGACTGTATCCGCTCAACCTTGGCAAACGCATCAGCGGAATAAAGTAATCTGCCCACCTTGGGCTGGGTCTTTGTTTCGCCTGCCCTGGGCACGGCGCGCGAAACGTAAGGTGGAGGCGCTTCATCGACCGCGCCTTCGTCCATGGGAATGCGCAATTTCAACTGCTGGCCGATCTGGATCGCGGTGGGGTCTTTCAAACCGTTGTATTCCGCCACCTCCGTGTAGTTCAGCCCGTTCTCGAAGGCGATGCTGTACAGCGTTTCCCCGGCCTGTACGGTGTGGATGTTGAAAGTGAAGCGCGGCACAGGCACTTCGGCTGCGCGCTGCTTTCCGCCGTACTCGACCACGGGAGCCTTTTTGGCGCTGATCTTCGGGCTGCCGCACGCTCCCAGAGCAAGCGCAAGCAGACTCAGGCACAGAATTGAAGTTATCCTCACGACTTCCCCGCCAGCAAAGGCACGAACTTCACCGCGTCCAGTCGGGTCTCGCGGAAGCCCTGTTCGGTACGCTCGATCAGATACAGAAACTGTTCGCTGGTGCCCAGCGGCAATACCAGCCGCCCCCCCGGTGTCAGTTGTTCCTTCAACTGCTCCGACAACGCGGGAGCCGCGCACGCCATGATGATGCCGTCGAAGGGTCCCGCTTCCGGCAGACCGGAAGTTCCATCCGCATAGCGCAGAATGACATTGCGCAGCTTCAGTTCGCGCAACAGTTTGCACGCTCGCTCGTACAGCGGCTGGATGCGTTCCACGCTGTAGACCTCCCGCGCCAACTGCGACAGCACTGCGGCCTGATAACCGCAGCCGGTGCCAATCTCCAATACCCGCCCCAATTGCTTGCCGTTGCGCAATACTTCGAGCATGCGCGCCACGATGTACGGCTGCGAGATGGTCTGGCCATAATTGATCGGCAGCGCGACATCGTCGTAGGCGCGCCCGGCCAGCGCTTCATCCACAAACAGGTGGCGCGGCACATTGCCGATCGCGGCCAACACCGCCTCGTCGCGGATGCCCTGGGCACGCAGACGCTCGATCATGCGACCGCGCGTGCGCGCCGAGGTCATGCCGATGCCGGCGTGTTGCAGATTCATGCCGCCCCCCCCATCCATGTTCGAACTGCATCCAGCTGGCTGTACTGCGTCAGGTCGATCTGCAATGGCGTGATCGAGACCCGCCCCTGCGCGACAGCGGCAAAATCGGTTCCCGCGCCGGAATCCTGCGCCTTGCCTGCCGGCCCGACCCAGTAGATCGGCTGACCGTGAGGATTGAGCGCCTTGATCACCGGTTCGGCCTTGTGCCTCTTGCCGAGGCGCGTCACTTCCATGCCCTGTAATGCATCGTGCGGCACATCCGGCACGTTGACGTTCAGCAGCCACGGCTGCGAGTGTGGCATTTGCCGGAAACGCTGCACCAGGTCCGCCGCGACTTGTGCGGCAGTGGCGTAATGCTGTTCCTCGTGGCCGACCAGTGAAATCGCAATGGACGGAATGCCCAGCAGGAAACCCTCCATCGCGGCGGCCACCGTGCCGGAATAGATGGTGTCATCCCCCATGTTTGCTCCGGCATTGATGCCCGACACGATGATGTCCGGCTGCACATCCAGCATGCCGGTCACCGCGAGGTGTACGCAATCGGTCGGCGTGCCGTCCACGTAGTGAAAACCGTTGGCCGCACGCCGCAGATTGAGCGGCCGGTTCAGGGTCAGCGAATTGCTCGCCCCGCTGCGGTCGCGCTCGGGCGCGACCACCACAGTATCGCCCAGGGTCGAAAGGTGCTGCACGAGGCAGGCAAGACCCGGCGCGAAGTAACCGTCATCGTTCGAGATCAGGATGCGCATCAGGTGTTCTGTACCACGATCTTCGGGAATGCCGCGCTGTGATCCTGCGCCATGTCCGCGATCTTGACCGCCACCCGCCGCGCGATCTGCTTATAGACCTTGCTGATATTGCCATCCGGATCGGCCACGACCGTGGGTTTCCCGGAATCGGCCTGTTCGCGGATATGGATATCGAGCGGCAGACTGCCGAGGAACTCGGTGTTGTAGTCCGCGCACATCTTCTCTCCGCCGCCCGCGCCGAAGATGTGCTCCTCGTGGCCGCATTGCGAACAGATATGCGTGCTCATGTTCTCGACGATACCGATGATCTTGACATCGACCTTCTCGAACATCTTGAGACCCTTGCGCGCATCCATCAGCGCAATATCCTGCGGGGTGGTGACGATCACCGCACCGGTCACAGGCACTTTCTGCGCCAGCGTGAGCTGGATGTCGCCGGTGCCCGGCGGCAGGTCCACCACCAGATAATCGAGGTTATCCCACTGCGTCTGATGCAACAGTTGATCAAGCGCCTGCGTCGCCATCGGGCCGCGCCAGATCATCGGCGTGTCCGCATCGATCAGGAAACCGATCGACATCACCTGCAGCCCGTGGTTTTGCATGGGCAGCATACTCTTGCCGTCCTGCGAATCCGGGTTGCCGGAGATACCGAGCATGGTGGGCTGCGAGGGGCCGTATATATCCGCATCCAGAATGCCGACGCGGGCACCCTCGGCGGACAGTGCCAGCGCCAGGTTGACCGCAGTGGTGCTCTTGCCCACGCCGCCCTTTCCGCTCGCCACCGCAATGATGTTCTTCACCCCATCCACCAGTTTTACCCCGCGCTGTACCGCATGCGGTACCACCTTGCTGGAAACATTGGCTTCGACCCGGCCCACTCCGGGCAGCGCGGACTTGAGATGACCCTCGACCAGCGCCTTGATCTCGGCCCACACACTCTGCGCCGGGTAGCCGAGCAGAATATCGAGGGCAACATCGTTGCCGCTGACGCGCACGTTCTTGACCGATTTGCCCGACACGAAATCCTTTTTCGTGTTGGCATCGATCAGGTTCTTCAAGGCATTCTGCACATCGGTTTCATTAAAACTCATCGTTCGCTCCGCTCTGTTTGGATTGTGTTTCGGTTTGGGTGTGCGATTCTACTTGAGATATGGCCTCCGGAGAAAATCCAGAGCCGGATATAATCTTGAAAAACCACACCGCCCGCCATGTTGCCAAAAATCATATCGATCCTGCTGTTCACAGTGCTTGCCGCGTGCAGCAGCACGCCTGCCAGAGACACTTCAGCGACGGACCCGCGCATGAACGAACTGGTGATGTATGCGCTGAGCCTGGCCGACACCCCCTACCGCTACGGAGGAAACAGCAGCGAGGGATTCGATTGCAGCGGTTACGTCAGGCATGTTTACGCGCACCAGCTCAATGTTGAACTGCCGCGCACCAGCAAACAGATCAGCCGCGTCGGCCTGCCGTTGCAGCCGGGCGAATTGCGGCCGGGCGACCTGGTGTTCTACGACACCCAGCGCACGCCCAATTCCCATGTGGGCTTGTACATCGGGGATGGGAGGTTCGTGCATTCCCCGCGCAGCGGCCAGCGCATTCGGGTGGAAGACATGGCGCTCGAATACTGGAAATCACGCTATAACGGAGCGCGGCGCATCCGCTGATTCAGCCGTGCTCCGCGCGCAATGACTGCGCCAGCTGATGTACCGTCATCGCATAAAAACTGCTGGTGTTGTAGCGCATGATGACATCGAAGTTCTCGAACACCAGCCAGTATTCCTTGCTGTTTTCCAGGGTCAGATCGAGCAGCCAGGCCGGCGGTAGCTGCGGTTGCTGCTGGCTGGAAACAGGATTGACCCCGGCGTCGGTGCGCCATCCAAGCAGCGGCTTCACTTCGGTCAAGCTTCCCAGCCGTTGCGGATCCTCCACGCTTGCCGGCAAAGCCACCGGCTCACCGCTGCGCCAGCCGTAATGCCAAAAATAATTCGCCACGCTGCCGATGGCGTCGCCCGCCTCGTGCAGGATGTCCACTCGGCCATTGGCGTTGTAGTCCAGCGCATATTTGCGGAAATTTCCCGGCATGAATTGGGGGATGCCGAGCGCACCCGCATAGGAAGCATTGATCTCCAGCAGGTTGAAATCCTGCTCGCGCGCCAGCAACAAGAACTGCTCCAGTTCGGAACGGAAATAATCGGCGCGGCGCGGATAGTAAAAAGCCAGCGTGGTCAGCGCATCCAGCGCGCGGAAGCGCCCCGTCTGTTTGCCATAAAGCGTCTCCACCCCGATGATGGCCACGATGTATTCCGCCGGCACGCCGAATTCGCGTTCCGCCCGCGCCAGTATCGTGCCGTTCTTTTTCCAAAAAGCCAGGCCGCCTTCGATGCGTTCGCGATTGACGAAGGAGGCGCGATATTCCGGCCAGGGTTTGAGGATTGCCGGCTTGCTGATCGCCTCGATCACATCGGGTCTTGGCTCGGCACGACGAAATGCGCGCTCCAGCTCCACTCGCCTGAACTGGTGGCGCGCGACCATCTCATCAATGAAAGCGGGAATGCCTGACAACTCGGCGGCGTGAACGGGCAGCGTGACAAACAACAGGACAAAAAAGGCAACACATTTCATGGCGCGTGCATTTTAACTCGACAGCACCGCGCCCCACTGTTAAATTTCACAACATTCATCCAACTACATAAGCCCTGCAGACATCATGGAAAAAACCACACAACACCATCGCCTCGTCATTCTCGGTTCCGGTCCTGCCGGCTATACCGCCGCAGTGTATGCGGCACGCGCCAACCTCAAGCCTGTGCTCATCACCGGCCTGGCGCAGGGCGGGCAACTGATGACCACCACCGAAGTCGATAACTGGCCTGCCGATGTGAACGGCGTGCAGGGCCCGGAACTGATGCAACGCTTCCAGCAGCATGCGGAGCGTTTCAATACACAGATCATCTTCGATCATATTCACACTGCCCAGTTACAACAGAAGCCATTCACACTGACCGGTGATGCCGGAACTTATACCTGCGACGCGCTCATCATCTGCACCGGCGCCTCGGCGCAGTATCTTGGCCTGCCCTCCGAAGAGTCATTCATGGGCAAAGGCGTGTCGGGTTGCGCCACCTGCGACGGTTTCTTCTATCGCGGCAAGCCAGTGGCCGTGGTCGGCGGCGGCAACACCGCTGTTGAGGAAGCCTTGTACCTTGCCAATATCGCCAGCCATGTCACGCTGATCCACCGGCGCGACAGCTTCCGCGCCGAGCGCATCATGATCGACCATCTGATGGAAAAAGTTAAAGAAGGGAAGATCACCCTGCAACTGCACCAGGTGCTGGATGAGGTGCTGGGCGACGACAGCGGCGTTACCGGTGCGCGCCTGAAGAACGTGCAGGACGGCAAGACCCGGAATATCAGTGTGGACGGGGTCTTCATCGCCATCGGGCACAAACCCAACACCGACATTTTTGCCGGACAACTGGAGATGGAGAACGGCTACCTCGTCACCCAGGGCGGACGTAACGGCAACGCCACGCAGACCAGCATCCCGGGTATATTCGCTGCGGGCGACGTGCAGGACCACATCTACCGCCAGGCCTGCACCAGTGCAGCCACCGGCTGCATGGCAGCCCTGGATGCGGACAAATACCTCGCGGCTCAAGGATAGTTCCTGCAGCCAAGCACACGGTTTCGTCATCCCGCGCAGGCCGGAATGACGGACTTCCAAGGTGATTTCGGTGAATGAAAAACCGGAAAGGGACAGTGATCTGTTCCAGAGCGCACTCAAAGATGTAACTCCGCTCAAGGATTCGGGCCGCATTGCCAACACCCCGAAACCGCGCAAGGCTACAGTTCACCCGACCTCGTGCCCCGCCTCCATTCCGGACAATCTGTCCGACCGCGCCACGGTCGATACAGCGCCCACCGAATTCCTGCGCGACGGACTCGGCCGCATGACGTTGCGCAAACTCCGGCGCGGAACATGGCCGCCGCAGGACAGCCTCGACCTGCACGGTCTCAACACCGACGCCGCCCGCAGATTAGTAGTGGAATTTCTGCATCACTCAACCCGGCGCGGATTACGCTGTGTCAGCGTGATACACGGCAAAGGCTGGCGCAGCGAGGGCCGCGACGGGATATTGAAGGTCCTGGCCCGCGACTGGCTGATGCAGCATGCACAGGTGTTGGCGTTCTGCGAAGCGCCGGCCGGGGAAGGAGGCACCGGCGCCGTTTGGGTGTTACTGAAACACAACCCGCCAAAGATTTAAGGAACCTCTGCCAGTAAAAGTTCAATAACGATTTCTTTGATGATAGCGCGGCTAGGATTTATCGATCACTGCCCGCCCGCGCAACAGAAAAACTTCCGCTTTTTCTTCACTGATCGTCAATTTGATCAGTTTCTTGCAAGCCACCAGCATCTGCTCGAGGGCGGCCGGAGTGGTTTCGGCTTCATCTATTTTCCTGATGACGCGCTCGGCTTCGTCGCCAAGCAGCTCTTTGGCAATGGCCACGAGCTGCATTTTTATGGGTGTTCCCGCATCCTGCCCCTGACCGGCACCGCCTTGAACGGCGGATGCCTCATGATGGATGAGGCCGATGTCCAATAACTCCTTCAGGGTGGCTGAACAATCGTTCACCCAGAAAACCGTCTTGAGCAGATCCGCAACAGTTGACTTGCCGTTGACCACCAGCAGGGCACGGCGCAGGTTGGCGGATATTTCGCGCTCATGCGAAAGGAGACATTCCTCCCCCTTCTGCGTACGGTACAAGACCCAATCTGGCTGCATGTTTGCTCCGACTTATTGAGTCAACTCCTGAATGATGTTGAAAATCAGCCGGACGGTTACCGCCACATAAATTGCTCCAAAAACAAAGATGAGGGAGACGAGCAAATGCTGAATTTCAGTCGGCAGTCCGCCGAAGAATGGCGTGGCCAGATAACCGATAGTGAACAGCACCACCAGCCCGGTCAGAAAGTTCCAGCGCTTGCCAACCATTCCGCCAGGGATGCTTGATTTAAGTGAAAGCACAAGATACAGGCAATAGAACATGATCAGCATGGCGACCAAATTCAGTATGGTGGTGACATCCAGATTCATTTATTTCTCCCGGTAGAATCCCATCAGAGCTTGCTGCAAAGCAT
This sequence comes from Sideroxydans sp., assembly GCA_036171955.1. GTDB lineage: Bacteria > Pseudomonadota > Gammaproteobacteria > Burkholderiales > Gallionellaceae > Sideroxyarcus. The sequence continues at coordinate 2,348 of JAVHSB010000149.1, read as the reverse complement.
GGGTAAAAAATAAAAAGGGGGATGCCGTTGCAATTCGCACACTCCAGCGGCAGAACCCCTACGCAATCCTACACAATTCCTGCAAAAAATAACCCACCCTTTCAGGGGGGCAGGCTTGGTTTTATATAACCCTGATGGGGCGGTTGAGAGTGCACGGACAGCCCGTAGCCCAAACTTTTTCGTCGTATTGTTGGATTTCGCTCCGGCCCGGCGAAACGCCAGAAGAAATCATCCGGCCACTAGCTACTATCTGGATATGGCGTAATTGTTCATTCGACTCAAACACCGGCTCGCTTCAGAAAAGTCAAAGCGCCGACTCGTCCGTTTCGCCGGTGCGGATGCGGATGACCTGTTCGACCGAACTGACGAATATCTTGCCGTCGCCAATCTTGCCAGTGTGCGCAGCCTTGACGATGGCATCGACCGCCGTTTCAACCATCTCGCCACTGACCACGATCTCGACCTTGATCTTGGGCAGGAAATCCACCACGTATTCCGCGCCACGGTAAAGTTCGGTATGGCCCTTCTGTCTTCCGAAACCCTTGACTTCAGTGACGGTCAGGCCGCTGACGCCAAGTTCGGATAAGGCTTCGCGGACTTCATCGAGTTTGAACGGTTTGATGATGGCTTCGATCTTTTTCATGGTATTCCCCTTTGGCGATATTTTTCCCAAGTATATCTAATATTCGTCCTGATACCGAACCGTGATTGGATAGCGCCAATCCTTGCCGAAGCTGCGCTCCGTGATGCGAATGCCGACCGGCGCCTGGCGGCGTTTGTATTCGGCGATGCGGATCAGCCGCACGACGCGCTTCACATCCGCTTCCGCATAACCCAATGCCACGATCTGGCCGACGGCCATGTTCTTCTCGACATAACAGGCCATGATGGCATCCAGCACGTCATACGGCGGCAGGCTGTCCTGATCGGTCTGATCCGGCTTCAGTTCGGCGCTGGGTGGGCGCGTGATGATGCGCTCCGGGATCACGCGCGCCAATGTGTTGCGATATCGCGCCAGCCGATACACCCAGGTCTTGCTCACATCCTTCAATACTGCAAAACCGCCCGCCATATCGCCATACAAAGTGGCATAGCCCACGGTCATCTCGGATTTGTTGCCGGTGGTCAGCACCAGCGAACCGGTCTTGTTCGACAGCGCCATCAGCAAAACCCCCCGTATCCGCGCCTGCAGATTCTCTTCGGTGGTGTCGGTCGGCAAGCCCTTGAACAGCGGAGCCAGCGTTTCCTGCAATGCAGAAAAAGCGGGGACGATGTCGAGCTCCTCGTACTTCACACCGAGCAGTTTCACCATCTCGCGCGAGTCGTCGATGCTGATCTGCGCGGTGTAGGGCGATGGCATCATCACTGCGCGTACCTTATCCACCCCCAGCGCATCCACCGCCACCGCAAGAGTCAGGGCAGAATCGATCCCGCCCGACAGCCCCAGCAGCACGCCCGGAAAATTGTTCTTGCTGATGTAGTCGCGCACGCCCAGACACAGAGCGCGATAGATACTCTCCTCTTCGCGCTCAATCGCGGCACAATCACCGCGCAAGGGCTCGCCGTCGCGCAATTCAACCAGGCCCAGTTGCTCCTCGAACGCCGGAAGCTGGAGCATCAGATGTCCGGCGCTGTCCAGCGCGAACGAGGCGCCATCGAACACCAGTTCATCCTGGCCACCCACCAGATTGGCGTAGATGACCGGTAGGCCGGTTTCCTGTACCCGCGCACGCAACGTATCGTGCCGAGTGCTGACCTTGTCGATGTGATAGGGCGAAGCATTCAGCACCAGCAGCACCTCCGCCCCGGCGTCCCGCGCGCGCGCAGCGGCCTTTTTCTCCCATACATCGGCGCAGATATTGATGCCGAAACGCACCCCCTCCTGCTCGAATACGCAGGCCGAGTTGCCATGCTCGAAGTAACGCTCTTCGTCGAACACGCTATGGTTGGGAAGTTCATGTTTGTGGTAGGTGGCTGCGATTTTTCCGTCGCGCAGGACGGAAGCCGCATTGAAATGATCCGCGCCGATCTTGAGCGGATGGCCGACGATCAGCGTGATCCCGTGTGCCTGGTGCGCCAATGCGCGTAGTGCATCATCGCAGGCGTGGTAAAAACCTTCGCGCAACAGCAAATCTTCCGGCGGGTAACCGCACAGACTCATCTCCGGCGTCAGCAGGATGCATGCGCCCTGTGCTTTGGCGCGATTGGCTTCGTTCAGGATTCGGGCCGCATTGCCGGCGAGGTCGCCAAGCAGGCAATTGATTTGGGCGATGGCGATCTTCATTTTATTTTCATCCCACGTTCACCGGCACCAGCACCATCGTGTCGTTGCCGAAGATGTCGATCAC
>JAVHSB010000148.1:0-2905 GCA_036171955.1 Sideroxydans sp. | reverse complement strand
GTGCTGCTGGTGGACGACTCCATCGTGCGCGGCACCACCAGCCGCGAGATCGTGCAGATGGCGCGCGATGCGGGTGCGCGCAAGGTGTTCTTTGCTTCGGCCGCCCCCCCGGTCAAATTCCCCAATGTGTACGGCATCGACATGCCGACGCGGCAGGAGTTGATCGCAACCGGACGCAGCGACGAGCAGATCGGCCAGGAGATCGGGGCAGACCGCCTCATCTACCAGGATCTGGAAGACCTGAAAGCGGCAGTCAGCAAGGCCAATCCGGCACTGCGCATATTTGATGCCTCCTGTTTTGACGGCTGCTACATCACGGGCGATATCACGGCGGAGTATCTCGATCATATCGAGGCTGCACGCAACGGAAAAAGCAAGGATGCCGAAGCTGATGAAGATCAGCTCGAACTCGACCTGGTGCAGAGCGCATCGTCCATGTGAGTTGACGGTTCGTGGCGGGAGGTGATACTTTACGACTGCGCCGATTTGAGGAACAGCTTGCGGGCGCATTACAAATACAGCTAAAGCGGGAGACCCGGTTTAGCGCGAAGCTTTCCGGGTTTTTTATTGGCGGCGATGCCGGCGTGGGCGGGCCGCAAGGATGAGCAGAATGACTGATACCTATCAAGCGGAAACGCTGGCGGTGCGCGCCGGCGGCGTACACAGCCAGTTCCACGAGCACAGCGAAGCGCTGTTCCTGACTTCCAGTTTTACTTTCGAGAATGCGGCACAGGCAGCACGTCGCTTCATCGGCGAAGAACCGGGCAACATCTACGCGCGCTTCACCAATCCCACCGTCAGCATGTTTGAAGAACGGCTGGCCGCGCTGGAGGGAGCGGAACAGTGTGTGGCGACTTCCAGCGGTATGGCAGCCATCCTGGCCTGCTGCATGGGATTGTTGCAGGCGGGCGACCATATCGTCGCCTCGCGCAGTCTGTTTGGTTCGACCATCAACCTGTTCAACAACTATTTCAAGAAGTTTGGAGTGGAGACGAGCTATGTCTCGGCCACCGACGCGACGGAATGGCAGGTGGCGGTTCGCCCGAATACCAAGCTGTTCTTTCTGGAGACGCCGTCCAATCCGCTGACCGAGATCTCCGATATCGCTGCCATCGCCGCCATCGCGAAGCAGTGCGGCGCCTTGCTGGCGGTGGATAACTGCTTCTGCACCCCCATCCTGCAGCGACCGCTTGAACTGGGCGCCGACATCGTGATCCATTCTGCGACCAAATACATCGACGGCCAGGGGCGCGTGCTGGGCGGCGCGGTGCTGGGCAGCAGGAAGCTGATGGAGCCGGTGTATGCTTTCCTGCGCACGGCGGGGCCGACCATGAGCGCGTTCAACGCCTGGGTTTTTCTGAAGGGACTGGAGACGCTCAAGCTGCGCATGGACGCGCACAGCGCGAACGCGCTGCAACTGGCGCAGTGGCTGGAGCAGCAGCCGAATGTGGCACGCGTGCTCTACCCGGGTCTAGCATCGCACCCGCAACATGCGCTGGCGCTGAAACAGCAGAAGACCGGCGGTGGCATCGTCGCGTTCGAGGTGCGGGGCGGCAAGGATGCGGCCTGGCGCGTGATCGACAACACCCGGATGCTTTCGATTACGGCGAACCTCGGTGACACCAAGACCACGATCACCCATCCGGCGACCACCACGCATGCGCGCATCACTCCCGAGGCGCGCGCGGCGGCAGGGATCACGGACGGTCTGATCCGCATCGCAGTCGGACTGGAAGCGGTGGAGGACATTCAGAACGATCTGGCGCGCGGGCTGTGAAAATGGTTATTTCGAGCGCCGTGCGAATTCTTGAAGATTCCCCCTTGGTTTGAAATGACAGGGTAGGAGCGCAATTTATTGCGCGATAAACTGATGCCACAATCGCGCAATGAATTGCGTTCCTGCAGGGTATCTTCGCCACACAGATAATTCGGATAAAATGGATATTCTTGCCGCACAAGTTGGAGAACTGCTTAAGTCGCATGGATTAATGCTGGTCACCGCCGAGTCCTGCACCGGCGGCGGCGTGGCGCAGGCGATCACTGACATTGCCGGAAGCTCGGTCTGGTTCGAGCGCGGTTTCGTGACCTATTCCAACCTGTCCAAACAGGAGATGCTGGGGGTGCCCGCAGCGACGCTCGTGCAGCATGGCGCGGTATCCGAGGCGACGGTGCGCGCGATGGCCACCGGAGCATTGGCTTACAGCCGTGGAGATATTGCAGTGGCAGTCAGCGGCATTGCCGGGCCGGGTGGCGGCTCGGCGGATAAACCTGTTGGCACGGTCTGGTTCGCGTGGGCGGTCCGTCAGGGCGAGGTGCGTGTTGCGCATCATTTATTGACGGGAGACCGCACCGCCGTGCGCTTTCAATCCGTTCGGCATGCCCTGAACGGGGTGCTGGAAAGCCTGAAAAACTGTACAAAGCTGGCCTGAAAATAAAGAACGAACGTTCTGTACATCTGCGGATAGCTGTGCCACAATTCGCCACCGTTTTTACCAAGGGGATCGACATGGATGACAACAAAAGCAAGGCGCTGGCGGCGGCATTGAGCCAGATCGAAAAGCAGTTCGGCAAGGGTTCCATCATGCGCCTCGCCGAAGGCGAAGCCATCAAGGATGTTGATGTGGTGTCCACCGGATCGCTCGGGCTGGACATCGCACTGGGCGTCGGCGGCTTGCCGCGCGGTCGCGTGATCGAGATCTACGGCCCGGAATCATCCGGCAAGACCACGCTGACGCTGCAAGTCATCGCTGAAATGCAGAAGCTGGGCGGTACCGCGGCCTTCATCGATGCGGAACACGCGCTTGATCCAAGTTACGCGCAGAAGCTCGGCGTGAAGGTGGACGAGCTGCTGATCTCGCAACCGGACAACGGCGAACAGGCGCTGGAAATCACCGATATGCTGGTG
>JAVHSB010000147.1:0-2934 GCA_036171955.1 Sideroxydans sp. | reverse complement strand
TGAATGGCAAGCTGCTCAGCATCAATGCGCTTACCCTGCAAATCCTGCAAAGCAGATTGAGCAAAGATCCGCATTGCCGGGTTTGCGCGTGCGCCCGCGCGCGGCCCGCCTAGCCGCCGATATAGGACATTTCCACTTTGCCGGTTCCAGGCTGGCTCTCTTCGTGGCGCAATTGCGAGTAGCGGTCGCTGCGGCGGCCCCAAGTCGTGGCAATAAGGTTTTCCAGCACACGGTCGGTTTCCCCCTGGCGCAGTGGCTGGCGCAGATCGAATCCGCTGCCGGCGAACAAACAGGTGTAGAGCTTACCGTCGGTGGATAGCCGCGCGCGCGTGCATTCGTGGCAAAAGACCTGGGTGACGGAGGCGATCACGCCGATCTCGCCCGCCCCGTCGGCGTAACGCCAGCGTTCCGCCACTTCGCCGCAATAGTTTGGATCGATCTGTTCCAGCGGGTAGCGCACTGCAATGCGGTCGAGGATCTCGCGCGCCGGCACCACGTCGTCCATGCGCCAGCCGTTGCTGCAGCCAACATCCATGAATTCGATGCAGCGCAGCACGATACCGCTGTTGCGGAAATGTTCGGCCATCGGCACGATTTCATGCTCGTTCGCGCCGCGCTTGACCACCATGTTGACCTTGAGCGGCGCCAGCCCCACCGCCTGCGCCGCAGCGATCCCGTCCAGCACGGTCGCGACTTCCACCCCGCTGTCGCTCATGCGGCGGAAGGTCTGCTGGCTCAAACCGTCAAGGCTTACGGTCGCGCGTGCCAGCCCCGCATCCTTCAGCGTTTGCGCTTTTTTCCCCAGCAGCACGCCGTTGGTGGTGAGCGCGACCTCGACCGGCTGGCCTTCGTTGGTTTGCAGCGCTGCCAATTTTTCGATCAGGCGCTCGATGCCGCGCCGCAATAACGGTTCGCCGCCGGTGAGTCGCAGTTTCTGCACACCGAGGCGGATGAATATCCGCGCCAGCCGTTCGATCTCCTCAAAGGTGAGCAGGTCGGCGCGCGGCAGGAATTCGTGCGTTTCATCATAGATTTCGCGCGGCATGCAATAAGTGCAACGCAGATTGCAGCGGTCGGTGACCGAGATGCGCAGGTCGCGCAACGGGCGCCGCAGCGTATCCAGCATTCGGTCGGCGCGGTCGCGCGTCACATCGAACGCGGTATAGTCCTCCCTCGCGGAAGTGATGGGTAGGATGCGCCTGTCTTTCATGGCAATCGCGGGACTGGTTTCCCGTTTGAATTCAGCCGTTCGGTTGGCGAATTTCCCCGTCGCGCCGGCATAAGTTGCGACATGTAACGCCCCTCACTTTTCGCTCGAAGACTCTTGCCGCACGGGTCGCGAAAGCCAAACCGCAGCAAGGATGCCAGCTTCATACAGCAGCCACATCGGCACGGCCAGCATGATTTGCGAAAGCATATCCGGCGGGGTCAGTATTGCACCGACGACAAAGGCGCCCACCACCACATAAGGACGCGCTTCGCGCAGCTTGGCGGGCGTTACCACGCCCATGCGTGCCAGCACCACGACGATCACCGGCACCTGAAACGAAACGCCAAACGCCATGAACATGCCGAGGACGAAACTCATGTATTTGTCGATGTCGGTCATCACGGCGACGCCCTGCGGGGCGCTGGCGATGACGAAACCGAATACCGCAGGGAATACTACGAAGTAGGCAAAAGCCATGCCCGCTATGAACAGCAGCACGCTGGACACGATCATGGGCAACAGGAAACGTTTTTCGTTGGCATACAGACCGGGCGCAACGAAGCGCCAGATTTGCAGCAGCACATACGGCAGCGCCAGCAGGAAAGCGGCCATCATCGCGACCTTGATCGGCACGAAGAACGGCGTGGTAACGTCGGTCGCGATCATTTGCGTGCCTTGCGGCAGCTTGGCCAGCAATGGTCGCGCCAGCAGGGAATACAGGTCGGCCGCCCACGGAAACAGGCAGAGGAAGACGAGCAGAATGGCAATCAAGCTGCGCATCAATCGATTGCGCAACTCGATCAGATGGGCAACAAGGGTCTGGCTGGCATTCATGGGCGTTCAGCCGGGCCGGACACTGATCCTGTCGGTACGCTTTTTTCCTTGCTGGCCGGTGCTTCCAGCTCTTTTTCCAGCATGGCCAGATTGTGATTGATTTCGCCGTTGACGTGCTGCACCGATCGCTTCAGTTCATCCGCCTCGGCTTGCAACTTGTGCTGTGCCTCGCGCAGTTCCTCCAGCTCCATACTGCTGCTGACATCCTGCTTGATCTTGCTGACATAGCGCTGGATGCGCCCCCACCACTGGCCCATGGAACGGGCGACGTGGGGCAGGCGCTCGGGGCCGATGACGACCAGCGCCACGACCATGATGACCATAATTTCGGAAAAACCGATATCAAACATCGAATGGGGCCTGACTTGCGCGGATTGGCCGACTCAAACCTTGTGCTGGCTTTGCTCCTTGGCCTCACCCTCGATCACGTGCGGCTGTTCCAGCGTCTTCTTTTCGGGATTCGCTTCCTCGCGCATCCCTTCCTTGAAGCCCTTGACTGCGCCACCAAGGTCGCTGCCGATATTGCGCAATTTCTTGGTACCGAAGACGAGAATCACGACCAGCAACACGATTAACCAATGCCAAATGCTGAATGAACCCATGTTTTGCTCCCAAACTGTGGATCACGATTTATTTATGGGGAATCGCCGGATCAAGCGACCCAGCCTGCCGGCGATGATACACGAAGATTCACGGATGAAATCCAGTTGAATCGTATGGGCATGGCATGCGCGCAGGAAACCCGCATGGCCGGTTTCCCGCATTCAGTTCACCCCGAGGCAAAGCAGGATTATTCGGCAGTCAGAAATAATACGGCACTGGTCTGCTGATTAGAGGGAGTTTGAGATCCGACCAGAAATGGTCGGAGTGAGAGGATTCGAACCTCCGGC
>JAVHSB010000146.1:0-3047 GCA_036171955.1 Sideroxydans sp. | reverse complement strand
GGGTCAGCGTCGGCAACATGGGTTCCGAAGTGCGCATCGCCTATACCGTGATGGGAGATGCGGTCAATCTCGCCTCGCGCCTCGAGGGGATCACCAAGGAATACGGGGCGCTGATCCTGGTGGGCGAGACGACCAAACAGGCGGCCCCCGGTTTCGTCTATCGTGAAGTCGACATGGTGCGGGTCAAGGGCAAGGAGAAGCCGGTGGCTGTCTTCGAGCCGCTCGGCTTGAACGGCGAGGTCGGGCAGGGGCAGATGGACGAGATCAAGCTGTTCCACCAGGCATTGCGCTCTTACCGCAAGCAGGAATGGGACAAGGCGGAACTGGACCTATTGAGCCTGCACAACATGGCGCCGGACAGCAAGTTGTATCAGGTCTATACGGAGCGTGTGGCGTATTATCGGGCCAATCCCCCCGGCGCAAGTTGGGATGGCGTGTTCGTTTTCAAAACCAAATGAGTGGTGCGGAATGAGACTCAAGGTGCTTGGATGCAGTGGCGGGATCGGTGGCAACTTTCGCACCACCTCGCTGCTGCTCGACCATGACGTGCTGATCGATGCCGGCACCGGACTGGGGCAGTTGAGTCTGGCCGAGATGACTGCGATCGACCATGTCTTTGTCACGCACTCACATCTTGACCATATCGCCTGCCTGCCGCTGCTGATCGATAGCGTCGGTTTCATGCGCGACCGGCCGCTCGTGATCCATGCAACGGCGGAGACGCTGCGGATTTTGCAGCAGCATATCTTCAACTGGGCGATCTGGCCGGATTTCGCCGAGATTCCCAGCCTGCAGCAGCCGGTGATGCGCTACGAGGAGATTCGTCTGGGCGAGACCGTCGATGTGGGGGGGCGCAAGCTGACCCCGTTGCCGGTCAACCATGTCGTGCCGGCCGTCGGTTTCCGCATCGACAGCGGCAGGGAGAGTCTGGTGTTCAGCGGCGACACCACGACCTGCGATGCCTTGTGGGAAACCGTGAACAAGATGGACAATCTGCGCTATCTGATCGTGGAGACGGCGTTCTGCGATGCCGAGAGGGGATTGGCCGTTCTGTCCAAGCACCTTTGCCCCAGTCTGCTGGCGGAAGAATTGGCCAAGCTCAAATTGCAGCCGCAGATATATATTACGCACCTGAAGCCGGGCGAAGTGGAGTTGACCATGCAGGAGATCAGCGAGCGCGTCCACAGATTCAATCCGAAAATACTGCAGAACGGACAAGAGTTCGAATTTTGAGAAATCCATGAACGAAACATTGGACATCAGAGTACTCGCCGCGCTGGAGCCGATCTCAAGCTTCAGCCCGGCACGCCTGCGCGAATTGCTCGACTATTGCCATATCGAGAACATCGCGGCGGGACAGAATCCGTTCCGTGATCGGCCGATGCTGGGGCAATCGGTTTATCTGGTGCGCGGAGAACTGGAGCTGACTTATGCCGATGGCAACAAGGTCACGATGCGTGCCGATTCGGAATGGGCGCGCCACCCGATCGGCAAGCGCCAGCCGGATATCGTGGCCGCCAATGCATTGACCCCGGTGCAAATGCTGCGCGTCGATGACGATCTGCTGGACCGGATGGTAACCTGGGACCAGTTCGCCACGCACGACGACATCAAACCGAAGATCGACAAGGGCGGGAGCGATGCGGCGGTCAGGCGCTTGCTGAACTCGGGCATGTTCAGCGCGGAAAATCTGAACCACGGGCCGTTTGCGCATCTGCCCCCCGCCAACATCGGCAAACTGCTCAACCGTGTCGAGGCAATCGCGGTATGGGACAGGGACGTGATCATCCGCGAAGGCGAGGAGGGCGATTACTACTACCTGATCGAGAGCGGGCGTGCCCAGGTCACGCGCCTGGTGGGGGGAGCCCATCTCCTGCTGGCCGAACTGAAGGCGGGAGATGTGTTCGGCGAAGAGGCGCTGGTGTCGGACGCGAAACGCAACGCCACGGTCACCATGAAGACCAACGGCGTGCTGCTGCGCATGAAGAAGCAGGATTTTCTCGAACTGATGAAGGAGCCTCTACTGCATCGCATCGGTTTTGCGGAAGCCGGGGAAAAGGTGAAGCAGGGCGCGGTGTGGCTGGATGTGCGCCATCCGCCGGAATATCGCTACGACAAGCTGCCCGGCGCGATCAACGTCCCCTTGAACGATATCCGCAATGCGATCGGCGTGCTGAACAGGGCAACGCCGTATATCGCCTATTGCCAGAGCGGGCGGCGCAGCGCAGCCGCGGCGTTCATCCTGGCGCAGGCCGGATACGATGTATATGTGCTGGAAAACGGGCTGTGGTCGGTGCCGCGCGCCTTGCAACAGTGAGCATGGGAGATCAAATGAATAGTCCGCAACAGGGTAACTCCGGGGAGATGGGAGCACGTCTCGACTTCACCCGCAACCTCAATCACGTCACCAACAAGATCCATGCGACCAGCAACATCGACGAGATCATGCTCGATGTCAGCAAGGACATCTGCACCCTGTTCAATGCCGACCGCCTCACTGTCTATGTGGTAGGCGAAGACAAGGCCTCGCTGGTCTCCAAGGTCAAGACCGGGCTGAATTCCTTCAAGGACCTCAAGCTGCCGATCGCCGAACAAAGCATCGCCGGCTTCTGCGCCGCGCACAAGAAACTCCTCAACATCAGGGACGTGTACGACGTGCAGGAACTGGCGGCGCACAGCTCCACCCTGCGCTTTCTGCAGGACGTGGACAAGCGCACCGGCTATCGCACCAAACAGATGCTGGTCGCGCCCATCGTGGACGAGGGCGGCGAACTGGTCGGCGTCATGCAGGTCATCAACAACAAGGCGGGCCAGCCTTTCCCGACGATGGTGGAAGAGGGGGCGAAGGAACTGGCACAGACGCTGGCAGTCGCCTTGCGCCAGCGCCTGCAGCAAAGCAGTGCGATCAAGACCAAGTTCGACTATCTGGTGGCGGACGCGGTCATATCTGCGGCGGAATTCGAACTGGCTACGCGCACCGCACGGCGCAAGGGAATCGACATCGAGGACGTGCTGATCGACGAGTTCGGGCTCAAGCCGGAGGTGCT
>JAVHSB010000145.1:0-3049 GCA_036171955.1 Sideroxydans sp. | reverse complement strand
ACCGCATGAATGATGCTGGCCTCGGCTCCCGCCTTCACCGCACCGCGGATGCGCGCCGCAAGCAGGGGATGATCCTTGCGCAGGAAACTGCCGACGATGAGGATGCGGTCGGCGCGGCCGATCTCGGCAACGGACATGCCGAGCCAGGGCGCTCCCTGCTGTGTTGCATCGAGCGAAAAATCGCTCTGGCGCAGACGGAAATCCACATTGTCACTGCCCAGCCCGCGCACCAGTTTCTGCAACAGGTACAACTCCTCAAGCGTGGAATTGGCAGTGGCCAGGGCTGCCACCTGTTCCGCCCCCGCGCCGCGCGCAATCTGGCGCAGGCCGTTCGCCGCGTAATCCAGTGCAACCGACCATGCGACTTCCTGCCACTGGCCGCCCTGCTTGATCATCGGCCTGGTCAGACGCTCGTCGGAATTCAAGCCGGCATATGCGAAGCGGTCGCGGTCGGACAGCCAGCATTCATTGATGTCTTCATTTTCGATCGGCAACACGCGCAACACGCGATCGTTCTTGGTTTGCACCGCCAGATTGCTGCCCAGGCTGTCGTGCGCACTGACGGAGCGGCGGCGCGACAACTCCCACGCGCGCGCCTTGTAGCGGAAAGGTTTGCTGGTCAGCGCGCCGACCGGGCACAGGTCGATCATGTTGCCGGACAGTTCGGAATCCACCGTGCCGGACACGAACGACATGATCTCGGCATGCTCACTGCGGAAGGCCTGGCCCAGCTCCATCTGCCCGGCAATTTCCTGGCCGAAGCGCACGCAGCGCGTGCAATTGATGCAGCGGCTCATCTCCTCGGCCGACACCAGCGGGCCGATGTCCTTGGCCAGCACCGTGCGTTTTTCTTCGTGATAGCGCGAATGCCCGCCGCCGTAACCGACCGAGATGTCCTGCAACATGCACTCGCCGCCCTGGTCGCAGATGGGACAATCCAGCGGGTGATTGATCAGCAGGAATTCCATCACGCCCTTTTGCGCCTTCACTGCGAGTTCCGAATGGGTGAAGACCTTCATCCCTTCGCTCACCGGCGTGGCGCAGGCGGGCAGCGGCTTCGGGGCCTTCTCCACTTGCACCAGACACATGCGGCAGTTGGCGGCAATGGAAAGTTTCTTGTGATAACAGAAATGCGGAATATGAATGCCGGCCTGATGCGCCGCCTCGATCACGGTCGAGCCGTTTTCGGTTTGAATCTTCTTTCCGTCGATTTCGATGTTGATCATTACTCATCCATCCTGTTCAGTCTTGCACCAGGCAACGCTTGTGCTCGATGTGGTATTCGAATTCCTTGCGGTAATGCTTGAGCATGCCCTGCACCGGCCACGCCGCGGCATCGCCCAGCGCGCAAATGGTGCGGCCAGCGATGTTTTCGCAAAGTTGCAGCAACAGGTCCAGATCCTCTTTCCTGCCCTGGCCATGTTCGATGCGATGCACGATGCGGTACAGCCAGCCGGTGCCTTCGCGGCACGGTGTGCACTGCCCGCAGGATTCTTCGTGATAGAAATAGGACAGCCGTTCCAGTGCGCGCACCATGCAGGTCGTGTCGTCCATCACGATCACCGCGCCGGAGCCGAGATAGGAACCGGCCTTTTGCAGGGAGTCGTAATCCATGTTCACGTCCATCATGATCTCGCCCGGCAACACCGGCATCGACGATCCGCCCGGAATCACCGCCTTCAGTTTGTGCCCGTGGCGCACACCACCAGCCATTTCCAGCAGCTTGCGGAACGGTGTGCCCATCGGCACTTCGAAATTGCCGGGATTGTTCACATGGCCGGAAACCGAGAATAGCTTGATGCCGCCGCTGTTCGGCACGCCGAGGTCGGCGAACTTCTTGCCACCCTCGCGGATGATGAAAGGGATGCTGGCGAAGGTTTCGGTGTTGTTGATGGTGGTCGGCTTCCCATACAAACCGAAACTGGCCGGGAACGGCGGCTTGTAGCGCGGCTGTCCCTTCTTGCCTTCGATGGATTCCAGCAGCGCGGTCTCTTCGCCGCACACATAGGCGCCGTAGCCCAGATGATTGTGCAAACGGAACTCGAAATCCGAACCGAGGATGTTCTTGCCCAGATAACCGGCGCGCTCCGCTTCCTCGCACGCAGCCTCCATGCATTCGTAGGCCTCGAAGATTTCGCCGTGAATATAGTTGTAACCATCGCGCACACCCAGGGCGTAGGCGGCAATCGCCATGCCCTCGATCAGCATGTGCGGGTTGTAGCGCAGGATGTCCCAGTCCTTGCAGGTGCCCGGCTCCCCTTCGTCCGAGTTGCAGACCAGATATTTTTCACCGTTGTAATTCCTGGGCATGAAACTCCACTTGAGGCCGGTGGGGAAACCCGCGCCGCCGCGGCCTCGCAGATTGGATGCCTTGACCTCGGAGATGATCAGATCGGGCGACATCTTCCCGGTCAAGACCTTGCGTAGCGCCTGATAGCCGCCCGACTTGATGTAGTTGTCCAACTTGCCCAAGCCGTCGGCGGCGGTGGCGAGAATGATAGGAGCGCTCATGCCCTCCCCCCTTCCAGGTCGGTGAGGATGCGGTCGATCTTTTCCGGGGTCAGCTTGCCGCACAATTTTTTGTTGCTCAAAGTCAGCAGGGGGGCATCGACGCAGGCGCCCATGCATTCGCCTTCGCGCAAACCGAATTTCCCGTCCGCAGTCACTTCGCCCAGCTTGATGCCGAGTTTCTGCTCCAGATAAGCGACGGTATCTCCCGCCCCGCACAGCGTGCAGGAAAGGTTGGTGCACACGGTCAGCGTATGCCTGCCCATCGGCTTGAGGTTGTACATGTGGTAAAAGGTCGCCACTTCATACACAGCCATCTGCGCCATACCCAGATAGGCCGCAACATCCGCCATATCCTCCGGAGCGATCCAGCCTTTTTCATCCTGCACGAAACGCAGTGCAGCCATCACGGCGGACTGGCGCTGCTCGGCGGGGTATTTTTTCAGCTCTTTGTCGATGAGCGTCGTGATCTGTTGCGATAACATCAGCGGTCTATCTCCCCGAAAACGATGTCCTGTGTGCCGATGATGGCAACCACGTC
>JAVHSB010000144.1:0-3070 GCA_036171955.1 Sideroxydans sp. | reverse complement strand
CCGCCGCGGCCGTGGAACAGGCGCAACTCGATGCCGTGTTTTTCGAACACGCGCACCAGTTCCAGTTCGGCCTTGTACAGTTCCCAGTTCGCGGTGAGATAGCCGCCGTCCTTGTTGCTGTCGGAATAGCCGAGCATGACTTCCTGCGTGTTGCTGCGGCCCCGCAGCAGTTCGCGGTAATACGGCAGCGCGAACAGTTCATCCATGATGACACCGCAGCCGCGCAGGTCATCGATCGTCTCGAACAGCGGGATGATGTTGAGATGCAAACTGCCGCCCGCGAGCAATCCGCTTTGTTGCAGCATCAGCGCCACTTCCAGCAGGTCGCTCACCGCGTCGGTCTTGGAGATGATGTAGTTGGGCAGGGCGTCGGCGCCGAAGCGGCGATGGATGCCGGCGGCGGTGCGCATCAAGTGCAGTTCGCCGCGGACGGTGGGCGTGAAGTCCTCCGGTTCCGGCGCCAGCAAATTGCCTGCCTGCAACGCTTCGAGCAGCGCGCTGCGGCGCGAGGGCTCATCCAGCCGCGAATAGTCGGCAACGCCGGCATGGGCCAGCAGTTCGCTCACCACCTGCTCGTGCACGCCGCTGTGCTGGCGCATGTCGAGCGGGGCCAGGTGGAAGCCGAACACCTCGGCCGCGCGGCGCAGCTCGCGCATGCGGCCGCGGGCGAGATAGTGGGCGCCGTGATGTTCCAGCGAATGGATCACGATGTCGAGGTCGGCGATGAATTCCTGCGCGTTGGCATAGGGCAGCACATCCTTGCCGACGGCGCGCAGGTGCTGCACGTGATGCCCGAGCCGTTCGCTGGTGGCCACCAGGCGCATGTAGATGGCGATCAGCACGCGGCGGTAGGGTTCGTCCTCGCGGCTCGCGGCCTTGTCCGGCGAATGTTCGGCGCTTGCCGCCAGTTCGGGGCTGACTTCCACCAGGCGATCGGAAAGGCTGAGGCGCATCCCGAGCAGGTTGGTCTCGGCCAGGTAATAGTCGAGGGCCGTGGCCGAGTGGCGCTGGGCGGCATCCAGCATCACCTCGTGAGTGACGAAAGGGTTGCCGTCGCGGTCGCCGCCGATCCAGCTGCCGATGCGGAGGAACGGCGGCAGATCGACGCGCGTGCCGAAATGTTTTTCCAGTTGTTTCTCGATGTCGCCGTAAAGTTTGGGGATCTCACGCAGGAAGGTGTAGTCGTAGAACGACAGCCCGTTGTTCACTTCGTCCTGCACCGACAGCTTGGTCGTGCGCAGCATGCGCGTGCTCCACAGGATCAGCACAAAACGGTGCAGCGTTTCCTCGTTCTCCTCCATCTCTTCCGGCGTCATTTCCATGCGGTCGCGCTGCGAGAGCAGGTTGGAAATGATGAGCTGGCAGTTGAGGATGCTCTTGCGCTGCACTTCGGTCGGATGCGCGGTGAGCACCGGCGAGATCAGCGCCTTGGCAAAGAATGCCTGCATGGAATGGGCATCAATCTGCTGTTCCTGCGCGTGTTTCAACACGAGTTGCAGGCTGCCTTCCTGCGGGCGCGAACCGGCCTTCAGGTGGGCGCGGCGGCGGCGGTTGTGGTGCAGGTCTTCGGCGATGTTGGCAAGCTGGGAAAAATAACTGAAGGCGCGCACCACCAGCAGGGTCTCCTCCGGCGACAGTGCGTCCAGCATCTGTTCCAGTTTTACGCCGTCGCGTTCGTCCTGCGTCTTGCGGAAGCTCACCGCCGTGCGGCGGATGTTTTCGATCAGATCGAAGGTCGCGTTTCCTTCCTGCTCGCGCAGGGTGTCGCCGAGGATGCGGCCAAGCAGACGGATGTCTTCGCGCAACGGCGCGTCCTTGCTGGAAATGGTGGCGGGAACGGCGATCAGATTGGTTATCATTGTCTATCTTCGGCGCAAAAGCGCGGCGCTCCTGCTAGAATGCGCCGCGCTTCTGCTTTAAAAAAAACACCAGGAAATCACGATGAATCAAGCTACTTTCACTCCCCCGTCCCGACTGGTCATTGCCTCGCGCGAGAGCGCGCTGGCCATGTGGCAGGCCGAACACATCCGGGACAGGCTGCGCGCATTATACCCGCAAACCGAAGTCGTTATTCTGGGCATGACCACGCAGGGCGACCAGATTCTCGATGTCACCCTGTCCAAGATCGGCGGCAAGGGCCTGTTCGTGAAAGAGCTGGAGACCGCACTGGAGAACCGCAGCGCCGACATCGCCGTGCATTCGCTGAAAGACGTGCCGATGCATCTGCCGCCTGGGTTTGCCCTGCCCTGTATCGCTGAGCGCGAAGACCCGCGCGACGCTTTTGTCTCGAATAATTTTGACAGCTTGCAGGCTTTGCCGCCGGGCAGCGTGGTCGGCACTTCCAGTCTGCGCCGTGAAAGCCAGCTGCGCGCGCGCTTTCCGCATTTGCGCATCGAACCGCTGCGCGGCAACGTGCAGACCCGCTTGCGCAAGCTGGATGAAGGCCAATACGCCGCGATCATCCTGGCCGCCGCCGGCCTGAAACGCCTGGGGCTGGGGGCGCGCATCCGCGCCGTCCTTTCCAGCGAGGACAGCTTGCCCGCCGTGGGGCAGGGCGCGCTCGGCATCGAGACGCGCGCCGACCGCGCCGACCTTAAGGCGCTGCTGGCGCCGCTGCACCATGCTGACACGGCGACCTGCGTGCTGGCGGAGCGTGCCATGAGCCGCGCGCTGGCCGGCAGTTGCCAGGTCCCGCTCGGCGGGTTTGCCGAGGTGAATGCGGGCAAGTTGCGCCTGCGCGGCTTTGTCGCCACGCCGGATGGGTCGCGCCTGCTGCGGGCAGAACATGCGGGGGATTGTGCCGCTCCGGAAGCGCTGGGCGACCGGGTTGCGCAGGACCTGCTGCAGCAGGGAGCCGGTGAAATCCTGGCGGCACTGAATGGCTGATACGCCGCTTGCCGGGTTACGCATCGTCGTCACCCGTCCACGGCAACAGGCGGCCGGCCTGGCGCAACGAATCGCGGCACTGGGCGGCACGCCGCTGATGTTTCCCCTGCTCGAGATCGCTCCCTCGCCCGACCCTTCCGCATTGCGCGCGTTCGTGTCGCAGGCAGCACATTTTCAATTGCTC
>JAVHSB010000143.1:0-3080 GCA_036171955.1 Sideroxydans sp. | reverse complement strand
GCGGACTTCAAGCAAGAACTATAAACAGGTGGAGAGCGTGAACGACAGTCTGTCCGGAATCAGCGTTTTGCTCATAGACGATAGCAACACCATCCGTCGCAGCGGCGAGATATTCCTGTCGCAGGCCGGCGCCAAAGTGTTGCTTGCGGAAGACGGCTTCGATGGCCTGTCGAAGGTGGTTGACAACAAACCCGACATCATCTTTGTGGACGTGATGATGCCGCGTCTGGATGGTTACCAGACTTGTGCGCTGATCAAGAACCATCGCGACTACAAGCGAGTGCCCGTCGTGATGCTGACCAGCAAGGACACGCTGTTCGACCGCGCCCGCGGCAAGCTGGTCGGCTCCGACCAGTATCTGACCAAGCCGTTCAACAAGAAGAGCCTGATCGAAGCGGTCATCGCGCACACACAACAATACAAGGAAGCAGAATATGGCAATTAAGAAAGTCTTGGTGGTGGACGATTCGGCCACCGAACGCCACGTCATGGGAGAGCTCCTGACCAAACAGGGATTCGAGGTCAGCTTTGCCGAGAGCGGCGAACAAGGGGTCGCCACGGCCAAAAGCAGCCTGCCCGATCTGATCCTGATGGATGTAGTAATGCCGGGCCTGAACGGTTTCCAGGCGACGCGCGCAATCAGCAAGGATGAGGCCACGCAGCACATCCCCATCATCATCTGCACCACCAAGGGGCAGGAGACCGACAAGATCTGGGGGCTGCGCCAGGGCGCCAAGGACTACGTCACCAAACCGATCGATGCCCGGGAACTGCTGGGCAAGATTGCCGCGCTCGGCTGAGCGCATCCATCATGTCGAAACGTTTCAATCTGCGCGAATTCCAGCAACAGGTACTGGATCGCCTCAAGATCCAGGCCGTCGGCAACAGCAGAGTCTCGACGCTGGGCGTGCAGGTCGGGCAGCATCTCTGTCTGGTTGAGATGACGGACATCTCCGAGATCCTGCCGGTGCCGAAAATGACCCCGGTTCCGCTGACCAAGCCCTGGTATTGCGGGGTCACCAATGTGCGCGGCAACCTCTACAGCATCATCGACCTGAATGCTTTCCCCGACCAGGCGCCTACCGTGCGCGAAGCGGCCAACCGCATCCTGTTGCTGGGACCGCGCTTCGCCTTCAATGCGGGCGTGCTGGTCTCGCGCATCTTGGGGATGCGCGACCCCGCAGCATGGCAGCGCTCCGAAGAAAGCGGCATCGAACGCTACCGCGACGAGCACGGGCAGGTCTGGAACAAACTGGACATCCAGCAGTTGTTGTTGCAACCGGAATTTTTGCAGATCGGGGTTTGAGCCCGACGATCAAGGAGAAACAAATGGCATCCAAATCACCCAGAACCCCTGCTGCCGCGTCCGCCAAATCCGCACAAGAGCGGGCGTTGCGCACCATCAACATTCCCTGGTTCAGCGCGCAGTCCTTCGACCGCCAGTTGCGCATTCTGGGCACACTGCTGCTGCTGTTCCTGATCATGGCTGCGGTATTCACCTACCTTGACCGGAAAGCCGCCAGCGTGAGTACGCGCCATGCCTCCCAGGCTTCCAGGCTGCAACTCTATCTGCAGCGTCTGGAAAAGAATGCCGAAGTCGCCAGTATCTCGGGTGACAGCGCTGCGTTCGATGCGCTGTTCGATGCGCGTTCGCAATTTGAATCGACCCTGAACCTGCTCGATCAGGGCAATGCCGACCTGCCTGCCACGGCGGGCGCGGCGCGCGACCCCTTGGAAGCGCTGCTGCTGGAATCGGCGCAAATCGGTAAGCTGCTGGACCAGGTGGAAGCGGGCCGCCCCCTGCTGGTGACACTGGAACGCGGCGCCTCATTGCGCGAGGACTTGCTGGAAAGCGCAGGCAGCATGGTCAATCACATTTCGCCCGCCTATAGCCAGAAAGCCCTGCGCCTGCAGTTGTTGCTGGAACAGATCGTGGGCACGGTGCAGACCCTGCAATCCAGCGCCAGCGTCCAGGTGCTGGAAAGCCTGCCCGGCAAGCTGGGCGCAGCCCGCTCGCTGCTGCAAGAGTTGCCAGCCGGTGATCCGTCTGTCGCCGCACTGAACGAATTGTTCGACGGTTACCAGAACATTGCCGGCTTCATCGTGGCCAACAAGGAACGCCTGCTGACCTCGCGCTCGGCAGCCCAACAGATCCAGCAGCGGGACGTGCGCATGCAGTCGCTGACCCAGGCCCTGCTCAATGCCTATGAAGAAGCCGGGGCCGGCCGGCTCACCGGTTTCATGGTGGCGTTTTCGGGTGGCATGCTGTTGTTGCTGCTGTTGTTTCTCTCCAAGATTTACCTCGACGAATCGCAGCGGCACGAACACGAGGCCGCCAGCATCAACCGCCAGAACCAGCAGGCGATTCTGCGCCTGATGAACGAGCTGTCCGACCTCGCTGACGGCGACCTGACGGCCAAGGCCACGGTGTCGGAAGACATCACCGGCGCCATCGCGGACTCGATCAACTACACCACGGATGAGCTGCGGCGCCTGGTTTCGCGCGTGATCGCCGCCGCCGAACAGGTGAACAAAGCAACCGGCGATGCCGGTACAGTCACCAAAGGCCTGTTGCAGGCGACCCAGAAGCAGGCCGCCGAAATCCGCGATGCGGGCGGCGCGGTCGAGCTGATGACCAAGTCGATCCAGGAAGTGGACAACAGTGCATCCCAGTCCGCAAAAGTGGCGCGCCGCACACAGGAAGTGACGGAACAGGGCGCCCTGGCCGTGCGCACCGCAGTGACCGGCATGAACAACATCCGCGAACAGATCCAGGAAACGGCGAAACGCATCAAGCGTCTGGGCGAGAGCTCGCAGGAGATCGGCGAGATCGTGGACCTGATCTCGGACATTACCGAACAGACCAACGTGCTGGCACTGAACGCGGCCATCCAGGCGGCATCGGCGGGCGAGGCGGGGCGCGGCTTCGCCGTGGTGGCGGAGGAAGTGCAGCGTCTGGCCGAACGGTCGGGCGAAGCGACCAAACAGATCGGCCTGCTGGTGAAGACGATTCAGGGCGACACCCAGGATGCGGTGACCGCGATGGAAAAAAGCACGCAGGGTGTGGTGCAGGGCGCACA
>JAVHSB010000142.1:0-14786 GCA_036171955.1 Sideroxydans sp. | reverse complement strand
CCGCCGACAATCGCCTTGTAAGGGCGGTGCTCTACCAGCTGAGCTAAGCACCCGTAGAAAGCGAGCTAGTTTACAGTATCTTTCAATCCTTTGCCAGCGCGAAATTTCGGAATTCTAGCTGCCTTGATGCTGATCTCCGCGCCCGTCAGGGGATTGCGCCCCTTTCGCGCAGCGCGCTCGCCCACATAGAAAGTGCCGAACCCAACCAGGCTTACCGGATCCCCACTTTTCAGCGAAGAGCCAATCACCGCAAGCACCGCTTCCAGCGCACGGCCCGCCGCCGCTTTTGACAGGTCGGCCGACTTGGCTATTGCTTCGATCATGTCGGCTTTATTGCTCAAGCGAAATCTCTCTCTGGATATCCGTCGGATTGAAGCTGGAATACGCGGGCGGCTTTATAGCAAGGGTTGCATGACGGGTCAAGCTTTGCCGCCCTTTCCATCACTCAATGCTGGAAACTCGAAGCACTATTCTGCTCGATTGCAGGCGGCACGGATGGGGTTGCCGTAACAACTTCATCCGCAAGGGGAACAGGCTCGCGCTCCAGGGCAAGCGTCAGGACTTGCTCGATCCACTTGACTGGATGGATGTCGAGTTTGTTTTTGACGTTATCCGGGATCTCGACGAGGTCCTTAACGTTCTCCTCCGGAATCAGCACGACCTTGATGCCGCCGCGCTGTGCAGCCAGCAGTTTTTCCTTCAGGCCGCCGATCGGCAATATTTCTCCGCGCAGGGTGATCTCGCCGGTCATCGCCACATCCGCGCGAACCGGTATTCCGGTCAAGGCAGAGACAATGGCCGTGCAGATTCCCGCTCCGGCGCTGGGACCGTCCTTCGGTGTCGCCCCTTCTGGCAAGTGAATATGCAAATCGTTCTTCTCGTAGAAGTTCTCCGGGATGCCCAGGGAGCGGGCGCGCCGACGCACGACGCTGAGCGCCGCCTGAATCGACTCCTGCATCACTTCACCCAGCGTGCCGGTTGTCGTCGTTTTACCCTTGCCCGGCAATACCGCTGTCTCGATGGTCAACAGCTCGCCGCCGACCTCGGTCCATGCCAGCCCGGTGACCTGACCGACCTGATTGTTCTTTTCCGCGATGCCGTAGCTGTAGCGACGGACACCCAGATATTTATCCAGATTGCGTGCGGTAACCGTAACCTTGCGCATCTGATCTTTGGTCAACAGCGCCTTCACTATCTTGCGGCATATCTTGGACAATTCCCGCTCGAGTCCGCGCACACCCGCTTCGCGCGTGTAATAGCGCAGGATGTCGCGAATCGCACTTTCCGAGACATTTGCCTCTTCCGGCTTGAGTCCGCTGTTCTTGATCGCCTTTGGCAACAGATAGCGTTGGGCAATATTGACTTTCTCGTCTTCGGTGTAGCTCGACACATGGATCACTTCCATCCGGTCGAGCAGCGGTGCCGGAATGTTCATGCTGTTGGAGGTCGCGACGAACATCACATCCGACAAGTCGTACTCGACCTCGACGTAGTGATCGACAAACGTATGGTTCTGCTCCGGATCCAGGACTTCCAGCAGAGCGGAAGACGGGTCGCCCCTGAAGTCCATGCCCATCTTGTCGACTTCATCCAGCAGAAACAGCGGGTTCTTGACGCCGGCCTTGCTCATGTTCTGCAAAATCTTGCCCGGCATCGAGCCGATGTAGGTACGGCGATGGCCGCGAATCTCGGATTCGTCGCGCACGCCACCGAGGGACATGCGCACAAACTTGCGGTTCGTCGCGCGCGCAATGGATTGGCCGAGCGAAGTCTTGCCGACCCCGGGCGGCCCGACCAGGCACAGGATGGGCGCCTTCATCTTTTCCACGCGCTGCTGCACCGCCAGATACTCGACGATGCGCTCCTTGACCTTGTCGAGCCCATAGTGATCCGCTTCGAGCACCGCTTCCGCGTGCTTCAGATCGGTGTCGATCTTGGTCTTCTTTTTCCAGGGAAGGCCGATCAGCACGTCGATGTAGTTGCGCACCACGGTTGCCTCTGCCGACATCGGTGACATCAGGCGCAGCTTCTTCAATTCAGACTCGGCTTTGGCGCGGCCCTCCTTCGACATATGGGCCGCCTTTATCTTTTTCTCGATCTCTTCGATATCGGCACCGTCCTCGCCCTCGCCCAGTTCCTTCTGAATAGCCTTGACCTGTTCGTTCAGGTAATACTCGCGCTGGCTCTTCTCCATCTGCCGTTTGACGCGGCCACGGATGCGTTTTTCCACCTGCATGATGTCCAACTCGGCTTCGAGCAGGCCCAGCAGATGCTCAAGCCGTTTGCGCACGTCGAAGATTTCGAGCACTTCCTGCTTCTGCTCCAGCTTGAGCGGCAAATGGGCCGCGATGGTGTCCGCGAGACGACCGGCATCGTCGATACCCGCAAGCGAGGTCAGGATCTCCGGCGGGATTTTCTTGTTCAGTTTGACGTACTGGTCGAACTGGCTGATCAAAGCGCGGCGCATCGCCTCGGCCTCGCTGTCCGGGTACTCGTCCTGCGGCACCGCCTCGATCTCCGCATCCAGATGCGAATTGTCATCCAGGACACGGATCACTTTGGCGCGCTGCACACCCTCAACCAGCACCTTGACCGTCCCATCGGGCAACTTGAGCATCTGCAATATGTTGGCGATGCTGCCAATGCGGTAGATATCCTCGGTCGCAGGCTCATCCTTGGCCGCCGATTTCTGCGCGACCAGAACGATGCTTTTCCCGGCTTCCATTGCCATCTCGAGCGCCTTGATCGATTTGGCGCGCCCAACGAACAATGGGATGACCATGTGCGGGAAAACCACGACATCGCGCAGGGGCAAGAGCGGGAACGACTTCGCGAGTTCAGGATTGATTACGGATTCAGTCATGGCAGTCGAAATAAAGTTAGGTTGGCGCTTGAGGTGGGGGCTTGCAAGCGGAATTCAAGCCCGCACCCGTTCAAGCCACTTTCGGTGTATCGGCGTAAACGATGATTGGAGCAATTTCACCGGCAGCAGTTTCATCCAGCACAACTTTTTTCACCTTGTCGGTGGAAGGGAGATCGAACATGGTATCGAGCAACGCCTGCTCAAGGATGGAGCGCAAACCGCGCGCACCCGTCTTGCGTGCCAGCGCCTGCTTGGCAATTGCGCCCAAAACATGATCGGCGAATTCCAGTTCCACCCCTTCCATGGACAGCAACTTCTGATACTGTTTGGTCAGCGCATTTTTTGGCTCGGTAAGGATGCGCACCAGCGCCTCTTCATCCAGACCTTCCAGTGTCGCCACTACCGGCAGACGACCGACGAATTCCGGAATTAAGCCGAACTTGATCAAATCCTCGGGTTCCACCCCGCGGAATATCCTGCCCACGTCCTGGTTATCCTCGCGCTTCGCCAGCTTGGCGGAGAAACCAATGCCAGCCTTTTCCGACCGATTGCGTATCACTTTTTCCAGGCCGTCGAATGCGCCGCCGCAGATGAACAGAATGTTGGTGGTATCGACCTGCAGGAAATCGGTATTCGGGTGCTTGCGCCCGCCCTGGGGCGGAATCGAAGCCTTGGTGCCCTCGATCAGTTTGAGCAGAGCCTGCTGCACGCCTTCACCCGAAACATCGCGCGTGATGGACGGGTTGTCGGACTTGCGCGAGATCTTGTCGATCTCGTCGATATATACGATGCCGCGCTGCGCCCGCTCGACATCGTAGTCGCAGGCCTGCAACAGTTTCTGGATGATGTTCTCGACGTCCTCCCCGACATAGCCCGCTTCGGTCAGGGTCGTGGCATCGGCCATCACGAATGGAACATCGAGCAAACGGGCAAGGGTCTGCGCCAACAGAGTCTTGCCCGAACCGGTCGGGCCGATCAGCAGGATATTGCTCTTTGCCAGTTCGACATCGTCGTTCTTGTGCTTCAGCCGCTTGTAGTGGTTATAGACCGCGACCGAAAGAATTTTCTTGGCCTGGCGCTGCCCGATCACATACTCGTCCAGCCGCTCGCAAATTTCATGCGGCGTCGGCAATTCATGCTTGTCGTCCTTGCCGCCCGCTCCCGCAACCTGCATTTCCTCGCGAATGATATCGTTGCACAGGGCGACGCATTCATCACAGACGAAAACCGACGGCCCGGCAATCAGTTTACGCACCTCGTGCTGGCTCTTGCCGCAGAAAGAGCAATACAGCAGTTTGTCGCCCTTGTTGATTTCAGTTGTCATCATTACCTCCGCCCCGTTCTATCGGTAGCTTGCTGAAAATTTTGAATTCCGGCCCGCGCGCAAGCACGGATCGGCCTGCCGCCGCCTGTGCCTGAAAACATGAACGCGCCACCGGATGCGGCCAGATTACACCCGTTTGTCCAGAACCTGGTCGATCAAACCGTAGTTCACAGCTTCAGTCGCATTCAGGAAATTATCGCGCTCGCTGTCGCGCGCGATCTCTTCCACGCCACGCCCCGTATGCTGCGCCATCAGGTTGTACAGCCGTTCGCGCAAACTCAATATGTATTTGGCATGGATCTCGATATCGGTCGCCTGGCCCTGAAATCCGCCCAGCGGCTGGTGGATCATGACCGTAGAATTAGGCAACGCAAAACGCTTTCCTTTCGCGCCGGCCTGCAACAGGAATGCACCCATCGAAGCCGCCATACCGATGCACAGGGTCGATACCTGCGGCTTGATGAACTGCATGGTGTCGTAGATCGCCATGCCGGCCGAAATCGAACCGCCGGGGGAATTGATGTACAGATGGATATCCTTGTCCGGATTCTCGGATTCCAGGAACAGCAACTGCGCCACCACCAGATTCGCGACATGGTCATCGATCGGCCCGACCAGAAAGATCACGCGCTCCTTGAGCAAGCGGGAATAGATATCGTAGGCGCGCTCGCCACGACCGCTGGTCTCAACCACCATCGGGATCAGGCCGGAGTCCTGCGGCTGCATCGGTTGGCGCGGCTTGGCTTGCATCATCTCAATTCTCCATCAGATCGTTCAGTTTTACCGCCTGCTCCGTCACCTTGGCACCCGCCATCACCCAGGCCACCACATTGTCTTCCAGCACCAGATTCTCGATTTCTTGCAGGCGCGACTTGTCGGCACGATACCATTGCCGGACTTCTTCCGGATGCTCAAAGCTCTGCGCATACTCGTCGACCAGCGCCTCAACCTGCTCCGGCTTGGCCTGCAAATCCCGCTGCTTGACCAGTTCGGCCAGAATCAGTCCCAGCTTGATGCGCTTCTCGGCGCGCTCCAGAAACATATCGGCCGGCAGCTTCAGACCTTGAGGGATCTTCATGCCGCGCCCTTCCATATCGCGCACGGTCTGTTCCATCAGGCGCTGCGCCTCGCCTTGCACCAGCGATTGCGGAGCCTCAAGCCGGGAGACCTTCAACAGCAAATCCATGGCCGCATCCTTGTTGCGCACCTTGGCGCGGCGTTGTGCCTCGCGCCCGACGTTTTCGCGGATCTCCTGCCTGAATTTTTCCACATCGCCATCGGCGATACCCAGCGACTTCAGGAAATCGGCGTCGAGTTCAGGCAGTTGAGGGGCTTCCACGGCATGCACGGTAATCGTAAAAGTTACCTGTTTACCGGCCACATCCTTGCCGTGGTAATCCGCCGGAAAGGTCATGTCAAAAGACTTGGTTACACCGGCCTTGCTGCCAACTAGGGCATTTTCAAAATCTGGCAACATGCGTCCGGCGCCCAGCACTACGGCAAAATCCTTCGCCGAACCGCCCTCGAACGGCTTGCCTTCGAGGATTCCTGAAAAATCGATACGCACCTGATCATCATTTTGTGCGGCGCGATCCACTGCCGCATATTTGACCCGCTGCTTGCGCATGGTCTGGATGGTTGCATCCACATCGGACTCTTCCAGATTGAACACCGTGCGCGTCAGTGCTTCCGCCGAAATATCGCCGATGACGACTTCCGGGTAAACCTCGAAAGTCGCGCTGAATTCGATTTCCGGCGCATTCAGATCGGAAGTTTTGATTTCGAATTGCGGATAGCCGGCCACCTGCAATTTATTGGCGACGGCTGCCTCGGCAAAAGAACGTTGCAGCGTCTCGCCCAGCACTTCCTGCTGCACCGCAGCACCATATTGCTGTTGCAGCACCTGCAACGGCGCTTTGCCCGGGCGGAAGCCGTGGACCTTGGCGGTACGCCCCATTCGTTTCAGGCGATTCTCCACTTCACCGCGAATCTGCTGCTGTGCGATGGTTGCGTTGAGGCGGCGCTGCAGGCCGCCCATGATTTCCACATTAGACATACTTCAATCCTTAAAAATATCAAAACATGACAGAACAAAAAATCGCGCCGGATGATACAGGAAAGCCGGCTTCCAGAACCGCCCCTTCCGCTTATTCCTCGTGCGGCCTGACCGCGCTCAAACCCCACACTTCCCTGTTGTAATCCTGAATGGTGCGGTCGCTGGAGAATTTACCGCTGGTCGCGGTGTTGATGATACTCATGCGCGTCCAGCTCTCCTGATCGCGATAGGCTGCATCCACCTGTTTCTGCGCATCCACATACGAACGGAAGTCGGCCAGGGTCAGCCATGGGTCATGTGGATTCAGCAGGGACTGGATGATGGGATCGAACAAGCCCGGCTCGAACAGGTTGAAATGATGGCTCTGCAACAGGCCGATGACCCGCCGCAAGTCCTCGTCGGCAGCGACGATGGCCGCAGGGTCGTAATGACCGCGGGTCGCCTCCACCTGATCCGCAGTCTGGCCGAACAGGAAGAAATTTCCCTCCCCGGCTTCTTCGCGGATCTCGATATTCGCCCCATCGAGCGTGCCGATGGTCAGCGCACCGTTCATCATGAATTTCATGTTGCCGGTGCCGGACGCTTCCTTGCCCGCCGTCGAAATCTGCTCCGACAGCTCGGTCGCGGGGCAGATCACCTCCATGGCCGACACCCGGTAGTCAGGCAGGAACACCAGTTGCAGCTTGCCCTTGGTATCCGGATCGTCGTTGATCACTTCCGCCACCGCATTGACCAGCCGAATGATGCGTTTGGCCATGTCATAACCGGGTGCGGCCTTGCCCCCGATCAAGACACAGCGCGCTGTCCAGTCCGCCGTGTCGCCGCGTTTGATGCGGTCATACAGATGGATCACGTGCAGCACATTGAGCAGTTGCCGCTTGTATTCATGGATGCGCTTGACCTGTACATCGAACATCGCCTGCGTATCGAATTCCACCCCGCAATCGCGCAGCACCATCGCCGCCAGGCGTTTCTTGTTGTCGAGCTTGATCTGGCGCCATTGGGCCCGGAACTTCTTGTCATCGGCGAACTTGCGCAAGCCCTGCAATTGCGACAGATCGGTGCGCCATCCCTCGCCGATGGAAGCGTCGATCAGCGCGCTCAATTCCGGATTGCTCCAGGCCAGCCAGCGACGCGGCGTCACGCCGTTGGTCTTGTTATTGAATTTCTGCGGCCACAATTCGTAGAAATCGTGGAACAGATGCTGTTGCAGCAACTGCGAATGCAGGGCGGCCACCCCATTGACGGAATGGCAGGCGGCAACCGCCAGATAAGCCATGCGCACCTGCGGCTGGTCGCCTTCCTCGATGATCGACATGCGGCGCATCCGCGCCAAATCACCCGGCCAGCGCAGTGAGACGTGTTCCAGGAAGCGGCCATTGATCTCGTAGATGATATCGAGCAGGCGCGGCAGGAGACGGCCAAACATGCTGACCGACCAGCGTTCCAGCGCCTCCGGCAACAAGGTATGGTTGGTATAGGCCATGGTCTGCTGCGTGATGCTCCAGGCTTCATCCCACTCCAGCCGGTGCTCGTCCATCAGCAGGCGCATCAGCTCCGCCACCGCACAAGTCGGATGGGTATCGTTGAGCTGGAATGCATTCTTCGCCGCAAAGTCGCTGAAATCCGCGCCATGCTTGGCCACCCACCGGTTCAACACATCCTGCAAACTGGCGGAAGCGAGGAAATATTGCTGGCGCAGGCGCAATTCCTTGCCGTTCTCGCTGGCATCGTTCGGATAGAGCACCATCGTGATATGTTCTGCCGCGTTCTTCGCGGCAACCGCTTCGGTGTAGCTGCCCGCATTGAATTCCTTGAGATTGAACTCCTCGGTGGCTGTGGACTTCCACAGACGCAGGGTGTTCACCGTGCCGTTGCGATAGCCGGGGATAGGCACATCGAACGGCAACGCCATCACATCCTGGGTATCCACCCACCGCGCATGCAGTTTCCCGGTGTTGCCCGTGTAAAGATCGCTGCGTCCGCCGAATTTGACCCTGACCGTCAATTCCGGTCGCTCCACCTCCCACGGATTGCCGTTGCGCAGCCAGTGGTCGGGATCCTCGATCTGCCTGCCATCCTCGATGCGCTGCCGGAACATGCCGTATTCATAGCGCAAGCCATAGCCGGTCACCGGAAGTTGCAGGGTGGCGCAGCTATCGAGAAAACAGGCTGCCAGACGCCCCAAGCCGCCGTTGCCGAGCCCCGCATCACTTTCCTGCTCCTGCACATCTTCCAGGCGAACCCCGAAATTGCGCATGGCCTCTGCGGTTTCCTCCAGCATGTCCAGATTGAGCATGGCATTGCCCATTGCGCGCCCCATCAGAAATTCGAGCGAGAGATAGTAGGCCTGCTTGCCGTCCGCCTCATCGTAGGCGCGTTGGGTATGCCGCCAGCGCTCGATCAGGCGGTCGCGCAAGGTATGCGCAAGACAGGAATAGACCGGATAGCCGGACAAGGCAAATTTGTCCCAGCCCAGCGTATGCCCGAAATAGCGGCGGAAATCTTCCATCAGGCTGATGGCGTCGGTGCCCAGCGGCGGCTGACGCATGATGCTGTGTTGTTTGGGGATAAAGGGATTTGCGGGGGTATTCACAATTATTTCCTGAAATAAAGATGAAGCAAGGGTGCAATTCTAACAAATAAGCCTGCCACAGGCTTGTCTTGAGGCTGATTATCCTGCAAGCCGACATTGATAAACCGCTTGGCGATGGAGAAAAAGCCAATACGGCCCGTGAATTCACGGTTCAAACGGAGAGCACAGGTTTGGCAGATTGCCGTTCTGAAGGATTCCCGCACTCTCACGAGCACGGGAGTGTTGCTTCGCGTCCGCGCCCGTTGACTACTCGGAACGGCGCATCGTCCCGCCGGCGGCCGGGGCGCCGCCGCCGACACTGATGACGTGCTGCAAGTCGATCGGCGCAGGCAGCTTGAGCAGGCGGTAAAGATTGGCGAGGTTTTTCCGGAACAGCATATCAAACGAAGACACGCTCTGGGCAGAGTTGTAATCGCCAAACCACCAGAACCAGTCCGATCCTTCGCAATCGGCAAGTTGCTCGGTCGCCATCCGCATCTCTTGCGCATTCAGGCGACCGCTGTTGGTGACAATATCAAAACTGCGCTTGGCTTCGCATAACAAGTCCCACCCTCGATTCTTGTCGGGCGAACCGATCCATGTGCTGAAAGTGCCATAGACCCAGCTTCCCGCAACCAGTTGCTTCAGGTGGCCCACGGCCGTACCCGGCGCGACGGTAGCAGCAGCCTCGGCGCAATCGCTGAAGGTCGTGGAGACGATGAAGGGATGCTGCTCGAGACGGGCATACAGCTCGGACAGGAAGTAATAGCCGTTATAGGGGTAATACTCCCAGGCATTCTCGCCATCCAGAATGATCGAGACCACCAGATCCTGGTCGCCCTCATGCTTGTTGTAGATTTCCTCCAGCCGGTGGATGAAGTCCTTGGCCGCATCATCTCCGCGCCATTTCGCGTACTCGAAACCGATACGGTCTGACAGGGTGTCGTCGCGGAAGAAGCAATAGACCGGCTTGCTCTCGCCCTCCAGTAAATAAGGCTGGTACAGGTAGGCGGATTTGTCCGGCAGGCCGTTGCCATTGGTCTCGCGTTGCAGGCTGTGTGCCAGCACCGCTTGCCCGGTGGCCGTCCATTTGAACCCCTGCTCCCCCAGCAACTTTATGGTTGCACGCGACACACTGCCCTCGGAGGGCCAAACTCCCTTTGCCGTCATGCCGAAGGTGCGTTCGTGACTTTCCACGGCTTTGGCCAGATGCGCCTGCGCCCGGCGCAGCCCGCCGGGGTAATAACCGGCCTGCGGCATCGGGGCTTGGGGCTCGCTCTCACGGGCGGAATTGAAATCCAGCAGCAGCGGCAGGATCGGGTGGTTATACGGCGTGGTGGATAACTCGATTTGCCCATGCTCGGCCAGCGCGCGATAACGCGGCACAATGCCGCTGATCAACTCTCCGATCAGCGTGAACAACTCCATCCGCTCGGCAAAACTGAACTGGCTGCCCTTGGTCATCAGACGCGCCACCACTTCACTGCTGCGGCGCACCGACTCGCCCATCCACACCAGGTGATACCAGACCAGCAGATCGGCCATGTACTGGCCCGACAGATAGGTGACAGTTTCCCGCCCGCGCCCTTCCATCATTTTCTGCAAGTCGAACAAGTGCTGATAGGCACGATAGGGCTGCAGCATCTTGGTGTGATTGCTCTTGAAACAGCTGTCCAGAATATGAAGCCGTTCCTGATCGGTCAGATCTTCAAGATGCTCGCGGCACAACATCTTGAGCAGAGCGTCGCGGATCTGTCCCGACTTGAACTGTTGCTCGTAATCGAGCAGTTGCTCGACCAGGATGGGCACGAAATTGACGACCGCCCTGGTTTGCGGGTGCTGTTCCAGGTGATATGCCATGTCGGTGTAATCCTTCATGGCGTGCAGGTAGGTCCAAGGCAGGACATATTCCCCGCTGGAGTAATCCCGGTAGTCCGGCTGGTGCATGTGCCAGCACATGACCAGTTTCAGTTTTTTTTCAATGTTTTTCTTGCGGTGTGGCATAGGCAGTAGCGAAATGAATTTGCTTAACGAACGTTATGAATGGACTGTCCCAGCATGTCGGGAGTCACCAGGGTAATGCCGCCTTTGGACACATGGAAGCGCTTGGCATCTTCCTCATGATTCACGCCGATCTGCATGCCATCGGGAATGTCGCATTTATTATCCAGCACCACGCGGTGCAAGCTGACGTTGCGCCCGATGCGACAGCCGGACAGAATAACCGAATCCTTGATCAGACTGCGTTCGCCGACGCGCACGTCGGAAAACAGCACCGAGTGCTGCACCCGGGCTCCGCTGATGATGTCGCCGCCGGAAACCATGGAATCAATCGCCTCGCCGCGCCGGCCCTCGTCATTGAACACGAACTTGGCCGGGGGCAACTGTTCCTGATAGGTCCAGATCGGCCATTTCTTGTCATACAAATCGAGATCAGGCACAACGCTGACCAATTCCATATTCGCATCCCAATAGGCATCGATCGTTCCAACATCGCGCCAATAGGCCTGACCGCCCTCCTTCACGCCGACGCAGCTGTGTTCGTAGCGATGGGCGTACACGCGATAACGCTCGATCAAATAAGGGATGATGTCATGGCCAAAATCGTGGGTCGAACTCTTGGTGTCGGCATCGCGCACCAGTTGTTCGTACAGAAACTTGGCATTGAACACATAAATCCCCATGCTCGCCAGTGCGCGGCCGGGCTTGCCCGGTATCTCGGTCGGGTGCGCCGGTTTTTCCGAGAACTTGACGATGCGATCATCCTCGTTCACCGTCATCACGCCGAAACCGGTCGCCTCCTCCACCGACACCTCGATGCAGCCAATGGTCATGTCCGCCTCGCTGCGCACATGCGCCGCCAGCATTTCGCCGTAGTCCATCTTGTAGATGTGATCGCCCGCGAGGATCACGATGTATTCCGGGTTATAGCCGCGCAGGATGTCGATATTCTGGAACACCGCATCTGCCGTGCCGCGATACCACTCCTCCTGGATGCGCTGCTGCGCCGGCAGCAGGGCAACGAACTCGTTGAATTCGCCGCGCAGGAACCCCCAGCCCTTCTGGATATGTTCGATCAGGCTGTGCGCCTTGTATTGCGTGACCACCCCGATGCGGCGGATTCCTGAATTCATGCAGTTCGACAGCGGAAAGTCGATGATGCGGAACTTGCCGCCAAACTGGACTGCCGGCTTGGCGTTCCAGTCAGTCAGATTGTGCAAGCGACTGCCCCTGCCTCCGGCCAATACCAAGGCAACGGTATCTTTTGTCAGTGCGCTGATGAAACGTGGTGAATGCATGTCCTGTGCCATGTTGCTCTCCCTGTTATCGTTCAAGTGTCCGCTTATAGAGGTCCAGATACAGTTGGGCGCTATGGCGCCAACCGACATCGCGCCGCATGCCGTTGAGCTGGATGCGGCGGAAAGTGTTTTGGTCGCGGTAGCATTCGATCGCCCATTTGATCGTCTGCTGCAGTGCTTGCGCGCCCGGGTCGTCAAACACGAAACCCGTTCCGCCGTCCAGACTGGCATTCACCACCGAATCGGCCAGGCCACCGGTGCGCCGCACCACGGGCGGCGTTCCATAGTGCATGCCGTACATCTGGTTCAGTCCGCACGGCTCGAAACGCGATGGCATCAGGAAGATGTCCGCCCCGGCCATGATCTGATGCGACAACGGCTCATCGAAGCCGATGGTGACGGAAACGCGCCCGGCATTGCGTTGCGCCATTTGCAGGTAACGCCGCTCGAATTCCGCATCGCCGCTGCCCAGCACAACCAGTTGCGCCCCGCTTTCCAGCAAGGGGGGCAGGCATTCCAGCAACAGGTCGAGCCCCTTCTGATAGGTCAGGCGGCTCACCACCCCAAGCAGGGGCACCTGTTCGTTCACTTCCAGGCCGAGCCGTTTCTGCAACGCCCGCTTGCCCTGCAATTTTTGCGACAGGTTATTTTCATCGTAATGCACCGCCAGATGCTTGTCGGTGGCCGGATTCCATTCATCTTCGTCGATGCCGTTGAGAATTCCGGACAGATGCGACTTGCGTGCCGTGAGCAGTCCCTGCATGCCGTAGCCCATCTCGGTCGCCTGGATCTCGTGGGCGTAGGTCGGGCTGACGGTCACGATGTGATCCGCGTATTGCAGTCCCGATTTGAGAAAGGACAGATTGCCGTGGAACTCCACGCCATGCATATGGAACATCTGCTGCGGCAACGCCAACACCTTGGTCCAGTCGGGGTCGAAGTTGCCCTGAAAGGCGATGTTGTGCACTGCCATGATGCTTTTTGCATGCGCACCGCCTCCCGCATGCAGATAGGCGGGAGCCAGGCCGGTCTGCCAGTCGTTGCAATGCACCAGTTCGGCCTGCCAGTCGATGGGTGATGCCGGGCTGCCCAACAGCGCAGCCACTTTAGACAGCATGCCGAAACGCATCGGGTTGTCCGGCCAGTCGCCGCCAAGATGGTATTGGTACGGGCCGGCAACGCGGCAGAAATATTGCGGCGCATCCAGCACATAGACCGGCACTTCCGTATCCGGCATCTTCGCGCTCAACAGGCGGATGTTCGGCTGGCCCTTAAACACCGGAAAAGTCGCAGCCACCTTCTTCGCCTTCAGACTATCCAGCACCTGGGTATATCCGGGCAACAACAGGCGCACGTCCTGTTTCAACACCTGCAGTGCGGCGGGCAATGAAGCGCTGACATCGGCCAGGCCGCCGGTCTTGATCAGCGGATGAACCTCGGAGGTGGCAAACAGAATGCGCTTCATGATCTTTGTCTCAACGATTTGTAATGATTGACAAGCGCATTGGTGGAGGCGTCATGCGACTCGACCGGTCGCGCATCGCCCAGCTCTGGCAGTATCTTCGAGGCCAGCTGCTTGCCCAGCTCGACCCCCCACTGGTCGAAGGAATTGACGTTCCAGATGACGCCCTGCACGAAGATCTTGTGTTCGTACAATGCGATCAAGCGCCCCAGAGTGCGCGGGGTCAGGCGCTCGAACAGCAGCGAGTTGGTCGGCTTGTTTCCCGCAAATACCTTGTGCGGCACCAATGCCTCAATCGCAGCGGACTCCATGTCCGTCGCTTGCAGTTCGGCGCGCGCCTCGTCCGCCGTCTTGCCCTTCATCAGCGCTTCCGTCTGCGCGAAGAAATTGGACAACAGCGTGGCGTGATGATCGCCAAGCGGATATTGGCTGTTGGCCGGCGCGATGAAGTCGGCCGGTATCATCTGTGTGCCCTGGTGGATCAGCTGATAATAGGCGTGCTGGCCGTTGGTGCCGGTGCCGCCCCACAGCACGGGGCCGGTCTGGTAATCCACCGCATGGCCTTGGCGGTCGACATATTTGCCGTTGCTTTCCATGTCGGCCTGCTGGAAATACGCGGTGAAGTATTCCAGCGACTGATCGTAAGGCAGGATTGCGTAGGTCGGCGCATCGTAAAAATTGCGGTACCACAGGCCGAGCAAAGCCAGGATGACCGGCATGTTCTGTTCCAGCGGCGCGCTGCAGAAATGTCGATCCATGTCGTAGCCGCCGCGCAACAGTTCCTCGAAATTATCCATGCCAACATACAGCGCGATGGAAAGACCAATGGCCGACCAGAGTGAATAACGCCCCCCCACCCAGTCCGAAAACCCGAACATGTTGTTCGGGTCGATGCCGAACGCACTCACCGCCTGAGCATTGGTGGAAAGCGCCACGAAATGTTTTGCCACCTGGCCGGCGTCGCCCGCATGCCGCACCAGCCACTCGCGGGCGGAGCTTGCGTTGAGCAAGGTCTCCTGGGTGGTGAACGTCTTGGAAGCGACCACGAACAGAGTGGTCTCCGGATCGAGCACGGCCAGCTTGCAGGCGATATCCGCGCCGTCCACATTGGAAACGAAATGCGCGCGCAATTGCGCGGACGCATACGGTTGCAGAGCTTGGCACACCATCAGCGGCCCCAGATAAGAGCCTCCGATGCCGATGTTCA
>JAVHSB010000141.1:0-3150 GCA_036171955.1 Sideroxydans sp. | reverse complement strand
TGGAACTGGTCACCATCCAGTCGGCGCGCGCCTTCACCGCCGCGCTGGTGTTGGCGTACACCACCACGACGCGGTCGGGATGCGCGTCGCAGAACGGGGCGAACTCGGCGATCGGACAGCCGAGGTCGAGCGAGCACTCCGCTTCGAGGTCGGGCATCAGCACGCGCTTTTCAGGGTTGAGAATCTTGGCGGTCTCGCCCATGAAACGCACACCCGCCACGACTATCGTTTTGGCCGGATGCTGGTGGCCGAAATTGGCCATGTCGAGCGAATCGGAAACGATGCCGCCGGTGGCTTCGGCCAGATCCTGCAAATCGGGATGCACGTAATAGTGAGCCACCAGCACCGCATCCTGTTCCTTGAGCAGGCGTTTGATACGCGCGATCAGTTCGGCCTTTGCGCCCGGCTCCGGTGTTTCCGGCACGCGGGCCCAGGCGCGCGCCGTACCGATGGTCTGCGCCTTGTCCGGATGTTCGTAGGCGATGGCGATCCTGGTTTCAG
Organism: Sideroxydans sp.; assembly: GCA_036171955.1. GTDB lineage: Bacteria > Pseudomonadota > Gammaproteobacteria > Burkholderiales > Gallionellaceae > Sideroxyarcus. Next base: position 2,649 of record JAVHSB010000141.1, on the reverse strand, counting down.
TCATGCGCGGTTCTTTCCGGCAGTTGCAGGATGGCTGCCCGGTTGCTCGGAGAAAAGACTTTAGCCGCCGCTTCCTGCCACGGCAGCCATACATGATCCAGATGTTCGTCCGGCGCCAGTCGCACGGCCGCATCGCGCGGCACGCACAAACTGAACACATGTTCGGTGTTGCGCGTCACGCCGGGCGGGTAGCGGTGGCGCCAGTGCGGATAGATCTCGTACTCGTTCTGCTGCTGCCAGTCGCGCAGGGCGTAGCGCCCCGCATCCAGCCCGGTCTCCTCTTGCACCTCGCGCAGGGCGGTCTCGCGCAGGCTCTCGTCGCCGTCACGGCTGCCGGTGACCGATTGCCAGTAACCGGGATGGTCGGCGCGCTCCAGCAACAGCACGTCGAGAGCCGCGCTGTGGATGACGACCAGTACCGAGACAGGCTGCTTGTTGCCGGATTTGACCTGACTTGTATTCAAACGATGAACACCCAGAATGGCTTGCCTTCGGTTTTCCAGTATTGCACCGTGGCGTCGAAAATTTGCATGACCGCAGCGTGGTCGGCCGCATCCAGGCGCAGCGATTCCTCGGCGTTGCACAACAGCAAAACGTAGCCCTTGCCGTTGTCGCAGGTCCACGACAGATCGCCCAGCGCGTCGGCCAACGCATCCAGGTTGTGGCCGAACCAGTCGGGCGCATGGATGGCCCCGGCCACGGCGGCGAGAAACTCGCCCTTGCCGTGCACCTCGGCCAGATCGACTTCAAAGAAGCACAGCTCGGACAAGTCCACATTGCCGCGCAATACTTCGACCGGGCAGCTCAATCGATAGACACCGGCCTCGGTCAGATTCTGCAAGCGTTCGCACAAGTCGCTCATGGTTTCTCCCTGATGCGTCGGAAAGTACGGTAGTGGTCGGCCGTGTAATAGCATTCCGGCACGATGCCGCACACGATACGCCGGGCGCCGCGATGACGCACGCCGGGTGTCGGCACAGTGTATTCATGGTAGCGGGCGCGACACGGTGGGGCGGAGCCCTTTGGTGCGGGAGCGCCCGCCTCGCACCTCATCCCGCAACCGGCTGACTTCGTCAGTAACGTGTCGGAGGTGCAGCCGCGCGGCTGCGGCGGCAACACGCGCTCGTAATTTCCGAACACCACGCCGTCGCGCGCATAAGGGAAAGGACCGCCGCTCTGGATGAGTTGCCAGGTGTCGCGCGCTTGCGGCGGCAGCTCGGCCAACAACACGTCGCGCGACGCATACGGCTGTGCCTTCGCCTGCACGACCGGCTGCCAGCACAGCAATCCGATCCAGAACAAACACAGCGTCAGCGCGCCGCGCCGCATGTTCAGGCTTTCGGCGTTTCTGCGCCAGCCGGCTGCCGCAGACGGATATGCAGCTCGCGCAGTTGTTTCTCGTCCACCGGCGACGGCGCCTGCGTCAGCAGACATTGCGCGCGCTGGGTCTTGGGGAAGGCGATCACGTCGCGGATGGATTCGGCACCGGTCATCATGGTGACGATGCGGTCGAGGCCGAAAGCCAGACCGCCGTGCGGCGGCGCACCGTATTGCAGCGCGTCGAGCAGGAAGCCGAACTTGAGTTGTGCTTCTTCCGCGCCGATGTTGAGCGCGCGGAACACCTGGCTCTGCACTTCTTCCTTGTGGATGCGGATCGAACCGCCGCCGATCTCCCAGCCGTTCAGCGCCAGGTCGTAGGCTTTGGCCAGACAACGCCCGGGATCGCTTTCGAGGAATTGCAGATGTTCGTCCTTGGGCGCGGTGAACGGGTGATGGCAGGCATTCCAGCGTTTGCCTTCGTCGTCATATTCGAACATGGGGAAATCCACCACCCACAGCGGCTCCCATGCCTTGCCATTCAGATAACCCTTCTCGTGGCCGATCTTGCTGCGCAGTGCACCCAGCGCGTCGTTCACGATCTTGGCCTTGTCCGCACCGAAGAAAATGATGTCGCCGTTCTGTGCACCGGTTCGTTCGATGATGGACTTCAGCGCCGCTTCGTTCAGATTCTTGACGATGGGCGATTGCAAGCCGCTCTCGTTCAACTGCGTGATGTCGTTGACCTTGATGTAGGCCAGGCCCTTGGCGCCGTAGATGCCGACAAATTTGGTGTATTCGTCGATCTCGCCGCGCGTGAACGCGCCGCCGTTGGGCACGCGCAAGGCCGCTACGCGGCCGTTGTCAGAATTCGCCACGCCCGCAAACACCTTGAACGCAACGTCCTTCACCGCATCGGTGACTTCGGTGATCTCCAGCGTTACCCGCAGGTCCGGCTTGTCCGAGCCGAAACGCGCCATCGCCTCGGCGTAGCCCATGCGCGGGAACGGGTTGGGCAACGCGACATTGAGCACTTCCTTGAACACGACGCGGATCATCTCTTCCATCATCGCCATGATCTGCTCTTCGCTCATGAACGATGTCTCGATATCGACTTGGGTGAATTCGGGCTGGCGGTCGGCGCGCAGGTCCTCGTCGCGAAAACACTTGGTGAGCTGGTAGTAGCGGTCGAAGCCGGCCACCATCAGCATCTGCTTGAACAGCTGCGGCGATTGCGGCAAGGCGAAGAACTCGCCCGCATGCACGCGCGAAGGCACCAGATAGTCGCGCGCACCCTCCGGAGTGGACTTGGTCAGCATCGGTGTCTCGATA
>JAVHSB010000140.1:0-3166 GCA_036171955.1 Sideroxydans sp. | reverse complement strand
TGATCACCTCGCGCACCGCCGACAAACACCGCAACTATGCGCTTGAGCTCGGCGTGAACGCGTATCTGGGCAAGCCCTTCCAGGAGGAGGAATTGCTGGGGCACATCGCCCGTTTCATCCAGCACACTGCTTGAACATTGCCAGCGTTCTTGCGCGCGCGGCAGCATGGTCGACGATCGGCGCGGGATAGTCTCGCCCGATCTCGATCCCGCTTCTCCGCTGTTCATCGAGCGCCATCAACCAGGGTGCGTGCACATGCTTGTCGGGACAATCTGCGAGTTCGGGCACGTAACGGCGTATGAATTTACCTTGCGGATCGAACTTTTCGGATTGCGTCACGGGGTTGAAGATGCGGAACCAGGGTTGCGCATCGCACCCGGTGGAAGCGGCCCACTGCCAGCCCCCGTTGTTTGCGGCCAGATCGTAATCCAGCAGATTCAGCGCGAAATAGCGTTCTCCCCAGCGCCAGTCGATTTGCAGGTCTTTCACCAGGAATGAGGCCGTGACCATGCGCAGGCGGTTGTGCATGAAACCGGTCTGGTTCAACTGGCGCATGCCGGCGTCCACCAGCGGATAGCCGGTTTGTCCGGCGCACCATGCGGCAAACCAACTCTTGTCATTTTCCCAGTGCAGCGTGTCGAATTGCGCCTTGAAAGCGTGTAGCACGACCCGTGGATGGTGGAACAGCAACATCTGGTAGAAATCGCGCCAGATCAGTTCCGACAGCCAGGTCTGCGCGCCTTGGCCGCCCGTGTACCAGGCATGCCGCGCCAGCGCGCGAATGGAAATCGTGCCGAAACGCAGATGCGTCGACAGATAGGACACCCCTTTCACTGCCGGGAAGTCGCGCGTCTGCCGGTAGCGGTCGATACGCTCGGCGAAATCGGCGAACATCCTTTCCGCCCCGCTCATTCCGCAGGGCAGCGCCAGCGTACAAAGATTGGTTGGCCTGAAACCAAGTGCCGTCAACTCCGGCATGGCTGCCGGTGCGCTCGCTGCTAGTCGGTCAATGTATTGCTCCGTCGGATAGGCGCGCAGGTAAAAATCATCGAGCTTTTTCAGCCATGCGTTCTTATAGGGCGTGAAGACGGCATAGGGATTGCCGCTGCCGTTCAGCACCTCATCACGCTCGAAGATAACCTGGTCCTTGCAGGCATGGAAATCGATGTGAGCTGTGGCCAGATCTTCCGCCGCACGCGCATCACGCATGATCGCATCCGGTTCGTAATCGCGGTTGCAATAGACCGCCTGTGCCCCGATTCGCATCGCCAGTTGCACGACATCGCGGCGGGCGGAGCCGTGCAAGACGTGCAACGTACTGCCCAGCTTTTCCAGCTCCAGTTTCAGCTCACGCACGCTGTGCCAGATAAACTCGACCCGGCGGTCGGTCTTGTCCGCCAGCGCATCGAGGATGTCGGTATCGAACACAAAGACGCAATGCACGCTGCGGCTGTCCCTGAGCGCGTGATACAGGGCAGCCTGGTCATGCAGGCGCAGGTCGCGGCGAAACCAGCAGAGGGAAACCTGGGTATTTTTGGGCATGGGGCGAATTGTGAAGGCTGGAGCCAAAAGCTACAATGCGGCCATGTCGAACATCGATCTCACCAATCATTTTCTCATCGCCATGCCGGCAATGACGGACCCTTTTTTCGCCAAATCCCTCACCTATGTGTGCGAACACAATGATGAAGGCGCGATGGGCATCGTGGTCAACCGGCCGATCAGCCTGACCTTGAGCGAATTGTTCGCGCAGATCAACATGCCGCTCAATCAGCCGGAGCTGGATGACATGCCGGTGCACTTCGGCGGCCCAGTGCAGACCGACCGCGGCTTCGTCCTGCACAATGCCGAGGGGCAGTGGCAATCGACACTGCAGGTCAACGACAAGGTCAATCTCACCACCTCGAAAGATATTTTGCAGGCCGTGGGGGAAGGCAAGGGCCCGCAGCACCTGCTGGTTTCGCTCGGGTATGCCGGCTGGTCCAAGGGGCAACTGGAACAGGAACTGGCGGACAACGCCTGGCTCAGCGTCCCCGCCGATGCGCACATCCTGTTCGACCTGCCGGCCGAACAGCGCCTGCCGGCGGCTATGGCCCTGCTCGGCATCGATTTCGCGACCCTTTCCGAAGAAGCCGGACATGCCTGATAAGGCGGGAAAATCAGCAATCAGGATGAAGGATTCAGGATTTGTTGAAAAGGTGGAGAAAATTGCAGGCACCGATTTATCCCAAGCGCAACACGACACCCACAAAATCCTCAATCCTCAATCCCCGATCTTTTCCGGCACTTGCCTTGCTTTTGATTTCGGCACGCAACGCATCGGCATCGCCATCGGTAGTACGCTGACAGGCAGCGCGCGCCCGCTGACCACCATCGCCGGCGAGAAGAACGAGGTGCGCTTCGCAACCATCGCCTCCCTCCTCAAGGAATGGCAGCCCGCCGCACTGGTGGTCGGCCTGCCCTGCAACGATGACGGGACTCCGCACGCGATGACCGCGCGCTGCCGCCGCTTCGCCAACCAGCTCAAGGGACGCTTTAATTTACCGACGATTCTGGTCGATGAGCGTTATACTTCCGCCGCCGCCAGCAGCAGCCTGAGCGCGCAAGGCATCCACGGCAGAAAGCAGAAATCCCTGCTCGACCAGTATGCCGCGCAGCAGATACTGCAAGCGTATTTTGATGAACCCGCTGCCGCAAAAATCGCATGAAGATCCATATCACCGCAGAGACACAGGGAACACAGAGGGGGCCACGCTGATGTTTACGAAGTGTTGGAAGAATCCATCCAGCTTTTTCAGGCTTGTTTGTTTTCCTCATTGTCCCGGTGTCTTTGCGGTGAAAGGTTTGCAATGACCAACCCCCAACTCAACAAGCATGGCGAGCTGCAGCATCTGCTCACCACCGAAGGCCTGCCCGTCAATATCGTGCGCAACCTCCTCGACCGCGCCAGCGAATTCGTCGATCTGGCCGAGTCGCGCGAGATCAAGAAGGTCCCCTTGCTGCACGGCAAGTCCGTATTCAACATCTTCTTCGAGAACAGCACGCGCACCCGCACCACTTTCGAGATCGCGGCCAAGCGCTTGTCGGCGGATGTGGTCAATCTCAACATCGGCTCCTCCTCCACCAGCAAGGGTGAAACCCTGCTCGACACGGTGGACAACCTGTG
>JAVHSB010000139.1:1289-3183 GCA_036171955.1 Sideroxydans sp. | reverse complement strand
TGCCGGCATCGTCGCCTGCCGCACCGGCCACGACATGCAGCGGCAGCAGATGTTCTTCGCGCGGCGCGGCCTCGCGCGCACCGGGCGCGGCCGACCAGTTGACGAGACGTCGCGCCCGTTCCACAGGGTCGGCGTGTGACACGCTCTGCGCGAGCCAGGCATCGAACTCGATGCCGTGCACCCGCCCCCCCGGCTCGCGCATGGCGCGCAGCATCACCTGCATGTTGTGATAACTGTTGCCGGAACCGAGGATGAGCACGCCCTCATCGCGCAGCGGGGCGAGCGCGCGACCAACAGCAAGATGTGCGGCGGGGTCGAGATCGCTGCGCAGCGACAGTTGCAGGCAGGGGATGTCGGCCTCGGGGAAGGCCACCTTGAGCGGCACGAACACGCCGTGGTCATAGCCCCGCCGCGCATCGAACGCGCAGTCCACGCCTGCGGCATCGAGCAAGCGCGCCACCGCGTCGGCCAGTTCCGGTGCGCCCGGTGCGGGCCAGGAAAGTTCATAGGTATGCGGCGGAAAGCCGTAATAGTCGAACAGGAGCGGCGGCGCCGGATGTGTTTGCACTGTGAACTGCGGCGCCTCCCAGTGCGCCGAGATCACCAGCAGCGCACGCGGCCGCGCCGGCAGCGTGGCGGGCAGTTGCTGCAAAAACGCGCGATGGCGCGCCCAGGTGTCGGGCGGGTCCCAGTCCATGAAGAAACAGGGGCCGCCGCCGTGCGGCAGGAAAAATGTCGGCTGGCGCATGACGGCTCCCGTTTCGCGTCAGAACTCCGTGTAGCCCTGCGCTCCCGGCGTGTAGAAGGTGCCGGCATCCGGCGCTGTCGGCGTCGTGCCATTTTGCAGCTTCTGCACGAGATCGGGGTTGGCGATGAATGGGCGGCCGAACGCGACGAGGTCGCCCCTCTGCGCCTCCAGGTCGGCATTGGCGCGCGCCGTGTCGTAGCCGCCGGAAAGGATGTACTTGCCCTTGAAATTCGCGCGCAGCTTTGCCTTCAGCTCCTCACTCACCGGCGGTGCGCCCATCGAGCTGTGATCCACGATGTGGATGTACGCGAGCCCGATGGCATTCAATTCCTCGACCAGGCGCAGGTAAAGCGCATCCATCTTGGCATCCGGATGCATATCGTTGAACACGCCGTAGGGCGAGATGCGCATGCCGATGCGCTCGGCGCCGATGGCGGCGGCCGCAGCCCTGGCGACTTCCACGGCAAAGCGGATACGGTTCTCCGCACTACCGCCGCGCGAGATGGAATAGTTGCTTTCATTTTTCGGCACCGCGGCGGATGTCCCTTCCCGCACCGCCGCTTCGCGCACCGTGTCCGTGCCACTACCCCATTGGTCCGTGCGCTGGTTGCTGGCGGTGTTCAGGAACTGGTCGATCAGGTAGCCGTTTGCGCCGTGCAACTCGACCCCGTCGAAACCGGCCTCGATGGCGCGTTTTGCCGCCTGCGCATATTCGCCGATGGCGGAGGCGATGTCGTCCTCGGTCATTGCTTGCGGCACGGGATAGGGTTGCATGCCCTGGCTGTCGGTCCACATCTGGCCGGACAGCGCCGTGGCGGACGGCGCCAGGATGCGCGCGCCCACCGGCAGGTTGGCCGGATGGGAGACGCGGCCGGTGTGCATCAATTGCACGAAGATATTTCCGCCCGCCGCATGCACGGCAGCGGTCACCCTGCGCCAGCCGGCGACCTGCGCGTCCGAGAACATGCCGGGGATGCGCGCATAGCCGAGGCCGTTCGGAGAAGGTGACGTACCTTCGGTGATGATGAGTCCGGCGCCGGCGCGCAGGCTGTAATATTCTTCCATCAGTTCGTTCGGCACGTTGCCGATGGCGCGGCTGCGCGTCATCGGCGCCATGACGATGCGGTTCTTCAGGTGCAGCGGGCC